>CAUHBW010000067.1 GCA_959604115.1 uncultured Bilophila sp.
ATGTCCGTCAACCCTTGAAAGGCCGATCCGGCCCGCGCCCGGCTGCCTCCTTCCCCGATGGAATCCGCAGGAAGGAGAAAGACGCCCCGCCCCACCCGGCGGGAAGCGTCCCGCAGCCGCCGCGACGCCCGATTCGCCCCTGTTTCCAACGCTCCAACCCTGAGGAGGGCGCCATGCCCGTAGCCGGTGTCGATGTCGGTTCCGTAGCCACCAAGGCCGTCGTTTTCGATCCCCAGTCGCGTTCGCTGCTGGGAAAAGCCGTCCTGCCCACCGGCTGGAACGCGCGCGAGGCCGGGGAACGCGCGCTTGCCGCCGCCTGCGCCGACGCGGGCGGAGCCGAGCCTTCCCGCGTCGTCGGAACCGGGTACGGGCGCATCTCCCTGCCCTTCGCGGACAAGGTGGTCACGGAAATCACCTGCCACGCGCGCGGGGCCGTCCATCTCTTCCCCGGAACCGGCGTCGTGCTCGACATCGGCGGGCAGGACAGCAAGGTCATCAGCACCGCTCCGGACGGTTCGGTGCAGGATTTTCTGATGAACGACAAATGCGCGGCGGGCACGGGCCGCTTCCTGCAAGTCCTTTCCGGCATCCTCGGCATGGAGCTGGCGGAGCTGGGCGAAGCCGCCGCGCGGGGAACGCCCGCCGCCATTTCCAGCATGTGCGCCGTGTTCGCGGAAACGGAAATCATCGGTCTGCTCGCGCAGGGCACGCCGCCCGCCGACATCGCCGCCGGAGTCTTCCGGTCCATCGCCCGGCGCATGCGCGGCCTCGCCGCCCGCATTCCCCTGCGCGGCGAATGCACGTTCACGGGCGGGCTGGCGACGAGCCCCGCGTTCAGCGGGCTGCTCGCCGAGGAACTCGGCGTGCCGGTCAACGTGCCCGAACACCCCCAACTCGTCGGAGCCGTCGGGGCCGCCCTGATCGCCGCCCGCATCTGACGGCTGCCGCATCCTTCAAGGAGATTCTCATGACATACGCAAGTCTCGAACGGTTCCGCGACGTCACCGGACGCAACGTGCTCGCGCTTCAGGAAGCCAAGGCCGCCGGAAAGAAGGTCGTGGGCCAGTACTGCATCTATTCGCCGCTGGAGATCGCGCTGGCCGCCGGAGCCATCCCGGTGTCGCTGTGCGGCACGAAGAACGACTCCATCCCGGCGGCGGAAACCATGCTTCCCCGCTCCCTCTGCCCGCTGATCAAGAGCAGTTTCGGGTTCGCGCTTCAGGACAGCTGTCCCTATCTGGCGGCCTCGGACATCGTGGTCGCGGACACCACCTGCGACGGCAAGAAAAAGATGTACGAACTGCTCGCGGCCTACAAGCCGCTGGTGCTGCTCCAGCTTCCGCAGATTCAGGACGGGGAGGCCAAGGCCTACTGGCGCGCGCAGTACGCGAACCTCGCCGCGCGGCTGGAAAAGGATTTCGGCGTATCCGTCACCACGGACGCGCTGCGGGAGGCCATCCGGCTGACCAACCGGCTCCGCCGCGCCCTCAAGGACGTGCTCGATCTCGCCAAACGCAAGCCGTCGCCCCTGACCGGCATGGACCTGCTGGACATCTGTTTCCGGGCCTCCTTCATGCCCGACTACGAACAGGCCATCGCGCTTCTCCAAGACATCGCCGCCGAGATCGGCGGAGCGGACGCCGGGACCGTTTCCCCGGACGCGCCCCGCATCCTGCTCACGGGCGTCCCCGCGGGACTGGGTTCCCACAAGGTCATCCAGCTTCTCGAAACCTGCGGGGCGAGCGTCGTCTGCATCGACAACTGCACCTGCTACAAGAAGGTCCGCCTGATGATGGACGAAACCGCCGACCCGCTGACCGAGCTCGCCGGACGCTATCTCGACACGCCGTGCTCCGTCATGTCGCCCAATCCCCACCGTTATGCCGCGCTGCGGGAACTGGCGGAGGCGTTTCAGGCGGACGCCGTGGTCGATCTCACGTGGCAGGGCTGCCAGACCTACGACGTGGAATCGTGGTCGGTCAAAAAGTTCGTGCGCGAAAAACTGCGCCTGCCGTTCCTGCAAATCGTCACGGACTATTCGGAGGCGGACACCGAACAGCTCAAGGTCCGCATCGAAGCCTTCCTCGAAATGCTCGACTAGCCGCGAAACGGGAACGCTCCCCGGACGCCCGCGCGCCGGGCCGGGCGTTCCCGCGCGGGGCGTTTCACGGGCGAACGCATCGGAAACGGCGGCGCGGCCCGTCCTCCGGCCCCTGATCCGCCGGACGGGAAACCGGTTCCGGGAAGGCCCACCCGTTCGCCTTGTTCCCCCGCGCCCTCCGGGCGGGTCGCCGCCCTTTCCGCCTATCCTTCCCGCTGGCGTTGTTCCCCCCGCACCTTCCGGGGCGGGCGCGGGGCGTTTCGCTTTTCCGTCTCCGGGACGCCTCCGGCCTCAGAACGCATACCGGAAGCCGACGCTGGCGCTCCACGACCGGGAAACGTGTTCGCCGTTCTCGCGCCTGACCTCGCCGTACAGCCTCGCCGCGTCGGTGAACCGCCAGTCCACGCCCGCGCCGTAATAGACGCGGCTTCCCTTCATGTCGCCGGTGAACGTCTCCCCGTTGACGGAAACCTTCTGCGACCCGAGGAACTCCCGAATGCCGCCCGCCTTGACGTACGGCTGGACGTACGTGTTTTCCTCAAGCGTCCACTTTCTGCCCAGAACGAGGCCGAAGCGGCCCGTGAGGGACTGCATGTCGTGCCGCCGGACCTCCATGCCGTTGTCCGTGGCGAAGGAGCCGCCTTTCAGCCACAAGTGGGAAAGCTGCGCCTGCGGCTCCAGAAAGGCCTTTCCCCACACCTCGAAGGTGCGTCCGGCTTCGAGGCTGAGGCCGCCCCCGTACGTGTGGTAGTCCCCCTTGACGCCGCGTCCGTCGAGCATCCGGGTTTTCAGATCCTGATGGTACCAGTCCCACGTCGCCACGCCGTCCATGTACCATCCGGCCCGGTTCCGCCACGTCGCGTAGCCCGCGACGCCGTAGGAACGGTTGTTCCCCGAACCGCCGTAGCGGCCGTTCACGTCCTGATCCGCCCGGCTGACCTGCCCCCGGACGCCGAACAGCCAACGGTCGTCGGCATCGGTCCGAACAAGGCGGTCGTAGCCCAGCGAGCCTCCGTAGACCTTTTGGGAGACGCCGATGTCGTCGAGGCCGTCCAGCTTGTCCTTCTGCGCGAACCCGCGCGTCCAGAAGCCGTCCCGCCCTTCTCCGTAACGGATCTCCCCGAGGCGTTCGCGGAGATTGCCGAGCTGCCCGGACCACATGGCGTAGGAAGGAGCCATCCCGGAAAGCCCAAGAACCGCCTCCGCCGTGGGCGTCAGCACGAAACCGGCGGGCGGCGTCGCCGGAGGGACATCGACGCGGGGGGGCTGGTCGGGAGAAGCGTCCGGCTCCGCAGGCGGAACGTCGGGTTCCACGGGCGGCGTCGCCGGATCGGCGGGCGGCGTGACCGGGTCCGTCGGAACGACCGGATCGGTCGGCTCCACAGGATCGACGGGAGGGATGACGGGATCAACGGGAGTGACCGGGGGCTTGACCGGATCGACCGGGGTGACGGGAGGCTTGACCGGATCGACGGGGTCCACGGGATCGACCGGGTCTACGGGATCAACGGGCGCCGCCTCGCGCCGGAGGAACCAGCCCGTGCCGGAATCGCCCTGCGCCTCATGCGACAGGGCATAGAGATACAGCCCCGCCTCGACATGCCCCCCGGCGTTTCCCAGCGCGAACTGCGCGTCCCCGCCGCCCGTCTCCACCAGATAGGCGTTCATGCGTTCCCGCGTGGGTTCCGCGCCGGAGTTGGTGACGTACAACGCGTGCGTTCCCGTTGCGGTTCCGGTGACGATCAGGCTGTCCGCCTTGTCCGCGTCCACGTCCACGCCCATGTAGAACGCGCCGTTGCCGCTCAGATCCCGCACCGTGAGCCTTGAAAATGAGGAGAAGGAAGGCGTCGACCGGGAGACGGAGGGCAGCCGGTCCCGCTCGAAGGCGAAGCTCCCGTTGTTGTCCAGCCGCCCCGCGAGGGCCGCCTCGGTCCGCGTTCCTCCCGCGCCGTTGAGAATCCAGCGGCTGGAGGCGTCGAGGGACAGGTTGTCGAACGCGGCCCCGGCGTAGGCCGTGCTGGCGTTCGCGAGGTTCATGTCGAGGGTTCCGCCGCTCCCGGAGGCGACGCGCCCTCCCGTCAGCGTGCTGCCGTCCAGCGAGAAGGCGGCTGTGGCCCCGCTCCCCTTCGTCGAGAGGATGGAGCCCTCCACGACGCTGCCCTTGAGCTCGACCGTCGTGGGAGCGTCCGCGTTCGAGCCGGTGAGATAAAACGCGACGCCCGTTTCGGGATCGGCGTTGAGCACGGACGAATCCGTGAACCGGAGCCGCTTCTCGCGGGTTCCGGTCTTGTCGTCGTCCATCCAGACGGTCTGCCGGCCTTCGCTCCGGAGGGTGCTGCCGGAAAAGGCGAAGGTTCCGTCAGGCCCGCCCGTGGACACGGTGGACACGTTCTTGAGGATCAGCGCGGCGTCGCTTCCGGCGGCGGAGGCGACGCGCGAATCGACGACGTCAAGCGCGAAGGGGTAGGCGTCCGAAGAGTCGGACAGGTAGATGCCGACCCCGTTGCTCAGTATCTCGGCCTGTTCCACGCGGTACGTCCCGCCTTTGACCCCGGCGATGCCCACGCCCTGATCGACCGAGATCGTTCCCTGCCTGAACGTGACGGAAGGGCTGGTCGTCACGACCGGATCGGCAAGCGGATAGTTCGCCGTCACCATGCCGAAAATCCCGTACCCGCCGCCGTGCCCGATGGTGATGTCCGTCCGGCTCAGGTCCACGGCGGAGCCCGCCGCGTCAACGGCCCTCGCGCCGGAATCCGTCTCGTCGATGACGATGGAGGAACGCCTGTCCCCGGTTCCCGTCAGGGTCAGGCTCCCGTAGGTGGCGACGTCGAACAGCTCCTGCCGACCGTTCAGCCTGTCCGCATGAAAGGAGGTCGATTCCGCCTGAAAGGAAACGGGCGTGTCGCCGCCGGTGCTTTCCACATGGATCAGCGGCTGCGTGTCGGACGGATCGGCGGTCAGCTCCACGGAGCTGTTTTTCAGGCTCAGCAGGCCGGTTCCGGGCTTGTCGCTGGAAAAGAGCCGATGCATCATCACGATGGCGCTGTCCTTCAGGTTCGTTCCCGACAGGACGGCGTCTTCGAGCCGGAGCGTCCCTCCGTTCTTCATGTACAGAAGACCGGCCTCCTGCTTGTCGTTCGCCATGAGGGTGACGTTTTGGCCCGTTACGGTGGTGTTGTTGGAAATGCCGAGCGCATTCCTGCCGCCGGCCGCCTCAAAGGTCTTGCCGGATACGTCGTTGTCCGCGCCGTTCTTGTACTCGGTCACGGAATTCTCGAAGAACGCATACGCGGTCTGTTGCATGGGCATCGCCGTGAACACGGCGAACAGCAGGCAGGAGGCCATTTTTACGTGCATGTCTCTCTTCCTTTGTACGATGGATTGCGCCCGATTCAACGGCGCCGCCTTCTCGTCGAGGAATACGTCCTGAGGAAGAAAGTACAATGATAGTGAATTCTTATTTCAAGTTTATTTCTCTACGCCCTCTCATCTTGCCCGTCGGACGCGGGGCCGGGCCCGCCTCCCGCTTTCGGAACCGGCAAGGGAGACGGCGCAAAAATCCCCCTCCCGGCGGGCCGGAAGGGGGATTCGGCAAAAAAAGATTTCGGCGAAGCGGACGTCACATCTTCCCGCGTCCGCCCTGTTTGGGGAAAAGATACGCGAATTTTTTCCAGATATAATCGATATGCTGATGCATGGCCTTGCGGGCCTTGGCGGGAGAGCCGGATTTGATGGCTTCCATGACCTTCCAGTGTTCGAGGCGATCCTCGTCCGGAAGGATCACGAAGTTGAGTTCCCGCTGCTTCTTGAACTGCTCCTGAAACTCCGTCAGCATGTGGATCAGGACCGGATTCTTGGAAAGGGCCGTAACCCTGTCGTGAAAGGCGGTATGGATCTCTTTCAGGGTCCAGCCGTCCTGCCGCAAAATCTTTTCCAGTTCGGCGATTTCTTCCGGCGTGGCCCGTTCCGTGGCCCAGTAGGCCGCCTGCCCTTCAAGCAGCTTGCGCATTTCGAGCACGTCCACATAGTCGCTGCTGCTCAGCAGATCCATGACGAGGGAAGGTTCTTCGGAAGGGATTTCCCTGAGGAACGTCCCCACGCCGGAGCGCGACTCCACCACGCCGGAATAGGCCAGCGCCTTCAGGACTTCCCGGATGCACGTGCGGCTGACCTGAAACATTTCCGCCAGCGCGATTTCCCCCGGCAGCCTGCTGCCGGGCTGCCATTGCCCGCTCCGGATGGCGGCGGTGATCTGCTGCATGACCTCGCTGTGAAGGTTCACTCTGTTGATGGGCTTGAACGGATTACTCACAAAGGCTCCAGAATGCGTTCCGGCGGATGACCGATTATCGTTTTTTGTTTAGTTGAAACATGATGAGGAAACTCGTCAGTAACGCTCCCAGTGCGGCAACGCAATACCCCGCCGCGATGCCGAGCGGCTCCAGACCCGCCGCGATGATGATAATGAAGCAGGATGTCCCGATAAATCCCACCAGAAGGCCGCGTATGGTCAGCACGGCGGCTCTGGCTCCGAACGCCAGGTGCGCGAAGGGCGTCAGGATGGAGCTGATGATCGGAAAGGTCAGCAGGATGCCGCTCCACTGCTCGCCGACGACGCCCGCCAGTTCCGTCAGCGCGAGGACGCTCAGGCCGCCGCACAGCATCTGCACGGGCAAACGCCACGGCGGCTGCACCCGGCGCATGTCCACGCTTCCGGGCACGTCCGGGAGAAGGAGAAGGCAGACGACGGGGACGCCCACGCCCAGAAGGCTCGCCACGGGCAGGCTGTACGGCGCCTTCGTCAGCAGAAAGGCGCTCGCGAAAAAAACCGCCAGCGCGATGCACAGGGACGGCGCCCAGCCGAAACGCCGGGCGCTGTGCGCGTAGGCGAGGCAGTAGCAGCAGGACGCCACCGCTCCGAGCAGCGACCCGGACGCCGCGCCCGCCGCAAAGGACGTCCCGTACTGGATGGCGATGAACAGGGACGCGGGGCCGGAGATGAACGGCAACCCGGCGAAACCGCCTCCGATGACCGGCCCCCAGCGTCTGGACGCCAGCGCGGCTCCCAGAATGAGCAGAGGCGTGGTGAAGGCTTTGAAGAAAAGAAAGAGCATGTCCGGCCCGTCCCGAAGGGTATGAGGTTCCATAAAGATGTATGACAGCATACAGTTCGGATCGGATGTTGTCCAATGGATTCGCGGCGGTTCCCGTCCCCCCCTCTCCCGGCACGTCATGACGCGCTCTTGCGCGCAGAGGAGGAACGCCCGCCCGGTACGAAAAAGGACCGCCGAGCCATCCGGCATGACCTTTTTGGCCCGCCCCGAAGGCATGATCCGTGCTGACAAGGAAATGATCTTCATGTAAGATGTCGAACAGCATACGCATATCAGGAACATTTCACCGGGACTGCGAGGATTCCCGTTCGAGAGGACGAGAGCCCAAAACACCGATGGCCCGGCGGGCGAATTCCCGAACACAAGGAGGCTCCCTGCGGAGCCTTCTTGTTTATCCCGCCGCCGTGCGCGGCGGACAACTCATGTTTCGTGAGCGAACGCGAGCCGAGGATTATCCAGCCCTGCCCTTCAGCCGTGCGGAAACCGTGGAAAACGTACCGGCCTCCGCTCCCGCGCGGCGACGACTCCGGCGTGCGTCGGCGCAAAAAAGGAAAGCCCCCTCCTCCGCACAGAGAGGAAGGGGCCGCACGGGACAGGAGGAGCGTTCGCATCCCGTGCCTTTCAGCATGACGCCCGCCCGTTCGGACAGGCCTTCACCGTTTGGGGAAGGCAAACACGCGCGCCCGGTCCCGCGCCATACGGTCCGCACCGCACATGGGCGGAAAAAAAGACCGGCACGCCCCTCGGAAAGGACGTAGCCCGCCCCGCATATTCCATCGGCGGCTACGCAGATCACGGGAAACGCGGGAAACTCCCGCCCGGAACCGGAGGAGCGGACGGAGGAACCGGGTACGCCGTATCTTTGCATTCATTTGAAAATACATATGAATGCCTGTGTGGTTCCGAGGCGTCCGCTTTCGGGGACGCGGAAAGACGGAGCGGCGGACGCGCCCGTCCGGGACCGCGCCGGACGGTTCCGAGCGTCGCCCCGAACCCGGCGGGAAAACGACGCGGGTTTCCGCGAGGCGGGCCGCCCGACGGCGTTTCCGGCGCTGTTTTCCGGCGTTCGCGCACGCCAAAAGAGCCGCCCCTGCGGAGCGGCTCCCGAAAAACGGCGGAAGCGACGGATCAGGCTTCCTGCAAACGGTCCACCAGCGCCTGAAGCAGATCCGGACGGTCCTTGCCGATGGGGAAGAACGGGCCGGAAATGCCGTGCTCCATGAGCATGGCCTTGGTGGCCTCGAAATCGGCGTCGGGCAGGTCCACCTTGGTGATGGCGCAGATGACTTCCCGCTGGGCGTAGATGTCGAGGAACCCGGCGGGCAGGCGGCACATCGAATCGTCGGCGGGGTGCACGTAGATCAGAACGTCCGTGTCCACCGTGGCGCTGAGCAGCGCGGGATAGTACATCGGATGGCAGAAAAATTCGCCGGGCGTGTCCACGCCGCCGTCCAGATCATACTGCATGGCCTGCGTCTTGTTGGCCTCGTCGCAGGCGATCCCGTGCAGCGCCGCGTAGAGCGTGCTTTTCCCCGCGCCGACCGTGCCGAGAAGGACGTAACGTTTCATCGAATCAGCTCTTGGTCGTTTCGCATGCGGCAAAGCCGAGCACGTTGTGGAGGGACTGGACGGTATAGCGCAGGGCTTCCTCGACGCTGGCGACGGACCCCTGAATGACGAGCGCGCCGGTGAACCGGTCCACGAAGCCGATCTGCACGTTGGCGGCCTTGGTGGCGAAATCGCCCGCGATCATGGCCGCTTCGCGGGGGCTCAGGGTCAGGATTCCCACGGCCTCGGCGCCGGGCACCCCCATTTTCTTGGCGAGATCCTCGTCGGGGTGGGCGATCAGGTGGGCGATGGTCACCTGTTTCCCCGGGACAAGTTCCTGAATGATGCGTGCTTTTTCCATATGTTCCATTCTCCTGCGCACGGCGCTGCGAGCGGCGGCGGAAAACGTTGGCCGCACAATCCGTGCGAATGCGGACAAGATACGGGAACCCGCGCCATATTTCAAGGAGAACGCGCGCCATCCTCACGGCGCGCTCCCTTTTCGCCCCGCGCGGGGCGTTTTCTTCTTCCCGCCGAACGAATCCGCGACCGGCGAACAGCATCCGGCGACCCTTGCCCGTCCGTGACCGGCCCCGGGGTGAAGCGCTCCTCCCGCGGAAGAACGCCGCGCCGCCGAAAAAACGCCCTCGAAAGGCTACCCTCAAAAAAGTCCCCCCTTCCTGGCAGGGAGGGGGGACGCCGTTCAGGATACGGATCGGGGAGGAGCGTACGGCCCGCCCGTATCCGCGTCAGGGTTTATTCGGAATCCTTCCTGCGGAGCACCCGGACGGCCGCCACGGCGGAGAGGCCGAGGAACAGGACCAGGAGGTCGTAGGAAGGAGCGGAACCCACGGTGCAGCCGCTGCTGCTGCCGCCGTCGTCGTTGTTGGCGACGGAGCCGCCGTTGTTCGGCAGTTCGCCGGAGGTCATGAGAGTGACCGGGTCGGCGATCTTTCCGGCTTCGGCGTTGGAGTCGTATTCGCCGTTGTCGGTGATGACGAAGAAGGCGATGTAGGTTTCGTTGGCGTTCAGCGTGGCGGAAGGCGCCAGCGGATGCGTGGGATCGGAGAGCGGCGCGATCCACCAGTTGCCGGGGGCCATTTCACGCTGTTCGGAGTAGTTGTAGGCCTTGGACTCGGTGGCGCTGACCAGCTTGAAGAGCCGCATGCTCTCGACGCTGCCGCCGTTGCCGAGGAAGCTCGTCTGGAACACGGCGGTGTCGCCGGATTCGACGGTGGCGTTGAAGCTGTAGGTGCCGAGACGCTTGGCGTCCTTCACGGGAACGACGTAGTCCTTTTCGGCCTGTTCGTTGCCGATGCGCGCGTAATCGGTCACCGTGACCACGACCTGCTCATTGGGCTGCACATAGCTGGCCATGGGCTTGTCCATGAAGTAGTCGGCGTCGGGCAGGAAGCCGTGGATCGGCTTGTCGTCCACGACGGTCGTGGTGACGCGGATGTCGGCGATCTTGACGGGATCGTTCTGGGCGACCACGAAGGGGTCTTCGTCAAGAATGGTGAAGTCGGCGAAAAGGCCTTCCTTGATGGAGCCGATCCGGTCGTCGAGCTTGTTCTGCCAGGCGGGCATGGAGGTCACGGCCTGAACGGACTGGAGGACGTTGAGACGCTGGTCATAATCCCAGTAGGTCTGGGTGACGCCGGTGTCCTTGCGGGCCTCGTAGTCGACCGTGGCGCTCAAATCCTTGCTGCTGCCGGAAAGGACCGTTCCGCCGGGCCACATCTTGGAGGTGGCGCTGACGCGGGTCGTGCCGGCGGCGATGTTCAGCAGCGGATCAATCGGCGTGACGCTGGTGTCGTTGTGGAAGCTGTACTTCTGCCCGTAGTCCACGCTGTAGTGGGCGGGGCTCATCTGGTTGGCGCGGCCGGGGCCGAAGAAGATGTTCTTGTGGCGGTCGCCGTAGAAATAGGTGTGGGTGACGAAATAGGAGTTGAAGATGTGCTGCTTCTTCATGCGTTCCGCAAGCACGCTGACGTCCTTGGTGGTGTCTTCCACGTCCTTCACGAAGTCCATGCTGGGAACGCCGCCTTCCATCGTGCCCTTCAGCTCGACGTACATCCTGTCGTTCTGCGCCTTGTCGTCGAGCTGGTCGTACAGGCCCATCTGACGCTGGATCTGCTGGCGTTCAAGGAACTGGGCATGGATGACGGTATGGCGGGTGTCTTCAATGCCGGCGTACTTGTTCTTGGCGATGACCTCTTCCATGCCCGCGATCCATGCTTCGCCGGAAGCGTTGCCGTTCAGGTGCATTTCCGTGCTCTGACCGTAGGCGTGGTAGATTTCGATGGCCTTGGGAATGTCGTCGGGGGTGGTGTTCAGCAGTTCGTTGCCGCCCACATAGCGTCCGCTGTAGTAGTTGCTGGTGCTGAATTCGCCGCCGCGATCCTCTTCGGCCTTTTCAAAGTCGCCGAGCGTGTAGTAGCCGGGATACTTCATCCAGCCGGTGTAGCCCTGCGGCGAACCGTCGCACATGAGCTTCCACGCGCCGAGGAACACCTTGTTCTTGCCGGCCAGCGAGCCGACCCGTCCGGCGATGTCGGAATACTTGCTGCTGAACGCGCTTTCCACGCTCTCCAGCGGCTTTCCGTACACGGCGACGTGCAGATCCGAAATGTCGGTGCCGATGCCGAGGGCGTTGGTGCCGTCAAGGTAGTCGGTGCCGGACCAGCCCACGGAGGAACGGTTGATGGAACCGGAAGACGGATTCGAGCTGAGGAAGCCGATGGGGTGGAACACCACGCGGACGTCGAGTTCGTTGCGGAGCATGGCCCGCTGGAACTTGGGCAGGTCGGCGTAGAGCATGGTCGTTCCGCCGTCGGAAGTGGTCACGCCGGCGGCCGCATAGACCTGATTGGCGCGGCTGACGGCCTTTTTCGCGTCGTCGCTGGTGGTTCTGTCGATGAGGCTCATGGCCGCCATTTCACGGAGAAGGCCGGTGGGCGTTCCGTCGGAACCCATCACCACGCCGGGGGTCTTCCACAGCTCCTGATCGGCCACGATGTCGCCCTTGACGCCCCGTTCCTTGAGGGCGCGCGTATTGGCGACGACCATATGGCCGGAAATATGGGAGATGATGACGGGGTTGGGGATGGCGTCAAGCTCCTGACGCGTGGGGTGCCGCATTTCGGTGATCAGCGTATCGTCGTAGCCGTAGCCCACGATGAGCTTGTCCTTGTCCCCGAGAAGCTCGGACTGCTTCTGAAGAGCCGTCACATAGTCGTTGATGCAGGTCATCTGGCCCAGCGGATAGCTGTTCAGGTTCACCTGAAACAGATCGCACGTGCCCTGTCCGGGGAAGTGCCCGTGACCGTCCACGAAGCCCGGCAGCATGGTCTTTCCGCGCAGGTCGACGATCTTCCCGACCTTGGACTCGTCAAAGAAGCCGCGGTTCCGGGCGTCGGCCTTCGAACCGACGAAGATGATCTTCCCGTTGAGCGTCGCCACGACTTCCGCTTTCTTCGCGTTGTTGGCCTTGGCCTCTTCCTGCGTTTCCGTAATGGGATAGATGTTGCCGTTGTGGTAAACGGTGTCGGCCTTCTTGTCCACGGCATACAGCTGCATTCCGCCGCCAAGGACGAGCGCCATGACCGCCGCGAAAGACAGCACGCGCTTCTTCGTACGGTTTCTCATAAGCTCCGCATCTCCTCTGGGTTATGGGTGTTCGATTCCCAAAACGCCCCGCTCCGCAAACGTCGGTTCCGGACGGAGAAAGGCGTTTCGCTCCTGGGAAACAAAAAAATCGGTCGCGCGCACGGGCGGACCGATCTTTTCTCGCAATGCGGGGAAGAGGATGGATTCCTCGTATCAAGCCGGATACGTTCGGAAGGCGTCCCGAACGTGCCGCAATCAGACTGGAGAGAGAG
>CAUHBW010000068.1 GCA_959604115.1 uncultured Bilophila sp.
GGGGAGAAGGCCCCTTTCTCCAGAAAGGGGCCTTCTCCCCTCCCCCGATTCGTCTTCATCAATACGCGGGAATGCGGTCCACGGCGTCGGTGAGGAGGAACTCGCCCTTCTCGATCCACGCCTTGAGGGTGTCGGCGATCTCCAGCGAGATCACGTGGCTGGTCAGGGGCACGGACGGCACCTTGCGGCCCTGAATCTCCACTTCGCCCGAAAGCAGATCGGAAAAGCGCACATGCTGAATGACGCGCGGCAGCCCGTTGGGATAGTCGTACCCGTAATCCTTGACCGGCATCAGAATGTCGTCGTTGGACACGCCAGTAAAGGCCGCCATCTCCTCATTGAGAATCGGGATCGGAATGCCTACGCCCACGGCCATCGATACGCCGTACCCGGTGAGCGACAGGCCGCGCAGGTAGCGGGGCTTCATGCCCTTGAGATCGCCGCGCACCATGAGCGTGCCCGCACCGCCGAGAGGCAGCCCCTTCCCGGTGCGCTGCGGCGAGGGATCGTGCTGCGTGCCCGCGCCGATGACGTAGCCCTGACCGCCGCCGAGGAAAATGCGCGTGCCCGTGCCGATGGTGCGGAACCACGGGTCATTGAACAGCGGCGACAGACACCCCGCCGTGGCGAAGTTGACGTTGCGCATGTCCGGCTTGAGCGGACCCATATAGGTATAAATCGTCCGACTGGTGCAGTTCACCGCCGCGTTGTAGTTCTGGTAGCAGTTGCGGGGGTTGAGAAGCTGCGCATACGTCAGGTCGTCCAGCGTGATGGTCCGGTCGAGGGACCGGCGGGGATAGCAGTCCGTTCCGTAGGAAAGCGCCCGCAAATGCACCGAACGCCCCGACACGAGATCTTCGATCACGTGCGCGCCGCCGTACTTGAACTGTCCGGGATAAACCTTATTCTGAGGATCGTCCTCGGGAAGCTCCGTCGCGCCGAGATAGGCGTCCACGGCGGCGAGCCCGGCGTAGGCGGGAACGTCGTTCAGCCAGACCCTTGTGGTGCGGATTTTCGGCGGCTCGGGCTGCCCGATATTGAACAGCAGACCGGACGAACACATGGGCGAGAAGGTGCCCGTCGTGACCACGTCGACTTCCTTCGCGGCCTGTTCCGGGCCCATGCGGCGGACGGCCTCGGTCATCTCCTCGGCGTTGAGGACGACGGCCTGCCCCTTTTTGATGCGTTCGTTGATTTCCGCAATGGTCTTGATAATTTTATGAGAAGACACGGCTTTTCCCCTGGCAGGAGGTTGGTTTCCCCCGGCGGCGGGCCGGAAGGGACTCTTCCGCGCGTTTTTATCACAAGCCCCCCCGCCCGTCCATGACCGCGAGGCCGCCGAAAAAGGCGTTTTCCCTGTCGTTTCAGCAAAGAAGGCGGGCGGGACGTCTTGGCGATCCGCCCGTCTTTATGATACCAACTCTCGAAATCATGCCGCGGCATGATCCGAAACAAACAACCCGGAGCCATGATGAATCTTTCCAAATATGACCGCAAGCAGGAGTCCTCCCAAGAGGTTCCTCAAGATGCGCCCGAGGCGCCGCAGGCCGACGGCGCGACACAGCATCGCCAGACGCTCTTCGGCAAGCACTTCACCGAAAAGGAACAGAAAACCCTGTTCCTGTACCTCGTCATCGGCATCGTCCTGATGGAGCTCGCCGTCACCGTGGGCGCGATCATCATCAGCATCACCAACGCGCAGCCCTCTTCGAGCGGCGTGCCGCACTTCCAGTTCCCGTGGATCGGCTACCTCGTGGCCGTGGTCATGGTGCCGGTGCTCGCGATGCTGCTGGTCAACCTCGTGAGCCTCGGCTTCTCGCGCGGCGCGCGCGGCGGGGAGGAGGCGGACCTCGAAGGCGTGCCGCAGCGGATGCAGACCTTCTACGCGCTGGTCAGGGGCGCGCCCACGGTGATCCTGTTCGCGGGCTTCGTGCTCATGTGCGCGGCGATCTACTACCTCGACGGGGTGATGAGCCTCTTGCTCAAGCTCGGCGAACATTTCCATCTGGTCGCCATCTGGGTGGTCGGCGGCTTCGCGGCGGCGTGGATCATCAGCTACGTGGTGCGCGCGTGGATGGCCTACAAGACGCGGCAGATGGAAGCGGAATACGCCTTCCGCCACGAAGTGCTGGAACGCACCGGCATGGTGATCCTCGACACCAAGCACGCGCCGACCACGGAACTGCGGATGCTGCCCACCGTGCCCAACGGCCAGCCCGACGCGCTGCCTCCCGCCGTGGACGTGGACGCCGCAGCCGCCCTGCCCGCCGCCGAAAACGCCGACGCGCCTCTGGACATCGAAACCGAGAAGCGAAACCAATAACTCCGGCCTCATGCCGTACGCCCGACGGGCGGTTTCCTTCACGGGAAACCGCCCGTCGTTTCTCCCAACCGCCCGGTTTTCAAAACGGTTGATGCGACGGAGGCTGAAAAGCCGCCGCAAGCCTCTTCGGCAAGTCCGACGCCGCGAAACAGGCGCACCGTTCAGCGGGCAAGGCATTCTTTAGGATCTGCGCATGCAGAGCACCCGTGAATCGGAACACTGCCTTCCTCAAAAGGACGACGGGCCCTTCCGGTCATGCCTTCGGAAGAGCCCGTCGCGGGGAGTGAGGAGCGTTTGGAGGCCGCGCGTTTCACGGCCCGAATATCGTCCGGAACAATCCTAGAAATCTTCCGTCTCCCCATACGAGCGTACGGGGAGGGCCGGGGGAGAAGCTCTCTCCCCCGGTCGTCTACCGCCGCACTATCGAATCTTCTTGTTGCCTTCCCACATCTGTTCGGCCTTGGGGAAGGGCTTCAGGTACGCGAACCACGGGTGCGTCTTGAGGTACTCGGGGTCCTGCTGGAGCTTGCGGCTCATCGTGGCGATGGGCGGCACGATCTGCTTGATGTCGCCTTCGAGCTTGGGCGCGATGCCGTAGTTGGTCGCCTGGAGCGCCGCGTTGACGGCTTCCTGACTCAGGGTGATGGAAGTGGTCAGGGTATCGAGGGCCTTGGCGGGGTTGTGGAACCCGACGCTGTTTTCGGCGGACACGAAATCCCAGAACATCTGGCCCTTGCGGACGGCTTCCTTGGCCTTGATGATCAGCTCGTCATAGTTGGCGGGCTTTTCGCCGGCATACTCGAGGGCGAGGCGCACGGCTTCGTGGGCGCGGACGGAGTATTCCTGAGCCACGAGAAGCTGCTTGTACGTCTTGTCCTGCGCGTATTCGATGCGTCCGCGCAGGTACGCGGCGGTCTTGTCGGCATGGCACTGGCGGCAGGCGCGCAGTTCGGGGTCGCGGAGGGGCGAAGTCCACCAGTGGCTGGACATCTTCTTGCCTTCCTCACGCTGGTACGGCATGTGGCAGTCGGCGCAGGACACGCCCGCGGCGCCGTGAGGACCGTCGATCCACGTTTCGTAGTCGGGATGCTGCATCTTCAGCATGGGCGTCTGGGAAGCGGGATGCACCCAGTCGGCGAACTTGCCCTTGAAGCCGGGCATGTCCACGTTGCCGTTGTCTTCGTACACGCTGTAGATCGCTTCAGGGGTAAATCCGTTCTTCCACGGGAAGGTCGGACGCTTCGTCGGGCCGTGGCCCTTGTCGTTGAAGTAGTATTCCACGTGGCACTGGGCGCACACGAGGGAACGCATTTCGCTGCGCGGCAGCTTCGCGGGATCCTTGCCCACGGACTTCAGATAATCCTTGAGCGGCTCGCTGTAGAGCTGGAGCTGCATGGTTTCGGCGTTGTGGCAGGTGGCGCAGCCGATGGAGTCGTCGTCCGTGACCTGCGTGCGGAACTCGTTGAAGTCCTTCGTCCAGAAGTCGTCGCCGTACTGCTTGATCCATTGCACCATCTTGGGCGTCTTGCAGTTCCAGCAGGTGGCGGGCATGGCGCCCTTTTCGCCGTAGCGGTTGATGCGGTCGATTTCAAGGATGTCGTGGATCGCGTAGGTGTGTCCGCGCGCCTCGTTGTACTCGTACATGAAGGGATAGCCGAGCCACAGGTTCTTGAGGTACGGCTGCGCCGCGCTCTTGAGCTGGGTGAGCGAAGCCGGATCATTGTTCTTCGGGAGGTTCTTCGATCCCTTGTACTTGCTCATGAACTCGGTTTCGTTGTTGCGGTCGTAGCTTGCGGCCTGCAACGGGAACTCCTTGCGGAACGCCGAGGTCTTGTTGTCGTCGGAATCCTTCATGCCGGTCTTGTAGACGGGGGTCTTCAGTTCTGCGGTGGACACGTCGTCGCAACCCGCCACAAGTCCCAGAGCGGCGCACACCGCCGCCAACCTGATCAAAGTGTAGAATACTCGGCTATTCATCGGCCACCATCCTTGTGCTGATGGGCTTCATACGCATATGCTGCGCGCTACGGTGACAATCGACGCAGTAGGGCTTGGCGTCCATACTGGCGACGTTCTCATTGGTCGCAAAATGGCAGGCCTTGCAGTTCGCGTTGACGACGTCCTTCGTCGCCATGCCCGCCATGATGGGGAGTTCCACATCGCCCACGGTATTCATGTAGAAATCCCTGGCTCCTTCCTTCGCCTTGAAAGGCAACTTCGACAGCAGCGCCGTCGGAGCGTGACATTCGTTGCAGGCCAACTTGGCATGTGGGGACAGCTTGTGCGTCCGGGCCGCCTGTTCCATGATATGGCAACTGGAACAGAAGGGACGCGCATCCGTCACCCGCATGCCCCACGCCAGCCCTGCCAGCACGAGCACGCCCAGCGCAACGCCGCCCAGCAGCATCTTCAACCACGGGCACTTGCGGGGTGACACCTCAGACATTCTTGCCTCCTCTTGCAACAGTACTGAAACCGGGGCCGTCTCCCGGCCTCCGGCAATCCTTCCGTATCAGCTTCTATCAAAAAACGTGCCGTGGTTGCGCCTTTTCGGACAAAACGAAAACCAGCCGGAATGACGGACGATATGCGGCGGCATGCTGATGAAACTTGTTTTCATTGCTGTTTTCCCTTGCCGCGGTATGATTTTTATGACAGCTTTTCAGAAAAAGCTGACGCGTTGTCCGATTCGGATAACCTGTCAAGAACGAATCCTGTTCTTAATAGAGGATGCCATGACCACGCTGTCCTGGCGCATGCTGCGCCTGCCCCTTCTGCTCACGCTGCTCTGGTGCCTGCTGCTGTTCGCCCTCTTCCGCTGGACCGTGCAGCGCGAAGACGAGTACGCCACGGAAGTGGCCCGCATCCAGACCGGAACCCTCTTCACCAGCATTGTGGACACTCGCGACTGGAGCGCCAACAACGGCGGCGTCTGGGTGCGCGAATCTCCCGGCTGCCCCGCCAACCCGTGGCTCCCCGAAGACGAGCGCACGCTCCGCACCGTCGACGGCCGGGTTCTCGTCAAGGTCAATCCCGCCTACATGACCCGCCAGATCGCGGAGAGCTTCACCTCCTCGCTGGCGAGCTTCCGCATTTCCAGCCTCAACCCGAAGCGTCCCGGAAACCGGGCCGACCCGTGGGAATCCGGCGCGCTGAGCTCCTTCGAGCAGGGCAAACACGAAGTCTTCGAGCTGGTGCGGGACAAGGACGGCGCGCGTTATCGCTACATGGCCGCCCTGACCGCCAAGGAAAGCTGCCTGCAATGCCACCAGCGGAACAAGGTAGGCGACGTGCTCGGCGGCATCAGCGTCTCCATCTCCGCCGAACCGCTCCTGACGGCGGCGGAAGACCGCAAGGGCACCACCGGGCTGGCCTTCGGCCTCATCGGCCTCATCGGCGTGGTGGGCATCGGCGGGGCCACCTTCCAGATCAACCGCAAGCGGGAACTCGCCGAAACCGCCAACCGGACCAAGAGCGCCTTCCTCGCCAACATGACCCACGACATGCGCACCCCCCTGACCGGCATCCTCGGCATGACCGAACTGCTGGAACGGGAAACCCACGACTCGCGCCACCGCTATCTGCTCGCCAACCTTCGGAAGGCGACCGACAGCCTGCTCACCGTGGTGGACGGGATCATGCGCTATTCCCTGCTGGAAGCCGACAAGCAGCCCACCCGGGTCACGCCGTTCTCCCTGCGCCGCGAACTCGACGCCTGCCTCGACGTCCTGCACCCGGCCTGCGTCAACCGGGATATCCAGCTTTCGCTCATGATCGACGAGGCCGTACCCGACCGGCTTCTGGGCGACGTCTTCCGCCTGCGTCAGGCCCTCGGCAACCTGCTCGGCAACGCGGTGAAATTCACGGAAAAGGGCTCCGTCACCCTGCGCGTCACCAGCCCGGAAGCCGCGCCGGAAGGGCAATGCGCCCTCTCCTTCCAGATCATCGACACCGGCATGGGCATCCCTCAGGAAGATCAGGAACGCATCTTCGAGAGCTTCGAACAGGGCACGGGCGTACGCAACAGCGGCGATCTTCAGGAAACCGGCGTGGGTCTCGGACTGGCGATCGCCCGGAGCATAGCCCGACGTTTCGGCGGCGACCTGACCCTTTCCAGCACGCCCGGCATGGGGAGCGTGTTCACTCTGACGGCGGTGTTCCGGCTGGCGTCGGACACGGACGTCATCCCCGAACCGCCCGCCTCCGTGCTCCCGCAACAGTACGAAGCCGCGCCTCCGGCATCCGGTGGCGCCCGCATCGTGGTCGTCGAGGATACCGCCGTCACCTCCCTCTTCCTGCACGAGGCCCTCACGCAGGCCGGATACGCCGTGCACACGGCGGGCACCGGCGAGGACGCCCAGTACCTCATCCGCAAACTGGAGCCGGACGCCGTGCTCCTCGACATGCGCCTGCCGGACATGTCCGGTCTGGACATCGCCGGACGGATACGTTCCGGAGAGCTTGACGTCGCGTCCGACACGCCCATCCTCGTGCTCACCGCCACGCTGGACCCCGACGACGAAAAGACGTTCCGCCGCCTCGGCGTCAACGGCTGGCTGCTCAAGCCGATCAAGGCCGACGCGCTCGTCGCCGCCGTCGCCGATCTGCTGCATGCCGAATCCCAACCGCAGAAGCCTTCCCCGTCTCCGTCCGTTCACGGGGAACGCGCCGTCTTCGACCGCGAAGCCGCGCTGGAACATCTGGGTTCCGCCCCCCTGCTCAAACGGCTGGGAGGGATTTTCCTCGGTGAAGCGCCCAACATCCGCACGAGCCTCCAGTTCTTCGCCGAACATCCCGAAGCCCTGCCCGAACGCGGCTCCGAGCTGCGGCGGCAGGCGCACAGCCTGAAAAACGGCGCGGGCATGCTGCATCTCGACGTGCTGCGCAAGGCCAGTTCGGAACTGGAAGAGGCCGCGGCGGCTCCCGACGGGCAGGATTTGCGGCCCCTGCTGCTCGCCGCGCTCGATGCGCTGGATCAGGCCGTCGACGCCCTGCGTCGGCACTGCGAGGCATGACATGGCCCGCGTTCTTGTCGTCGACGACGAAAGCCTGAGCCGGACGCTGGTCACGGAGGTGGGCGAGTCCCTCGGATACGAGGTGCTCGCCGCCGCGTCCATCAAGGAAGGGCTGGACCTCGCGGAACGCGGGGTGGACGTCGTGCTGCTGGACGTGCTGCTGCCGGACGGCGACGGCCTCGCCCATGTGGGGACGTTCGCGCAGAAGCCCGGACGGCCCGACGTAATCATCATCACCGGATACGGCAACGCCGACGGCGCCGAAACGGCCCTGCGTTCCGGCGCGTGGGAGTATCTGGTCAAGCCGCTCCGCACCCGCGAGCTTTCGCAGGCGCTCACGCAGGCCGTGCAATGGCGCATCAGCAGGGACAGCCAGCCCCGCAGCCTTCTCCTGCACCCGGACATCATCGGCGAAAGCCCCTCCCTGCTCGAAGCGCTGGAGGAACTTCAGGAAGCCGCCGCAAGCAACGTCAACGTCCTCATCACCGGAGAAACGGGGGTGGGCAAGGAGCTTTTCGCCAGCGCCCTGCACGCCAACAGCGAACGGGCCCCCGGGCCGTTCATCACCGTGGACTGCACCACTCTGCCGGAGACGCTGGTGGAGGCCCATCTCTTCGGGCACGCTCGGGGCGCGTTCACCGGCGCGGACCGGGCCCGCGAGGGCCTGCTCGCCGCCGCCGACCACGGCACGCTCTTTCTGGACGAGGTGGGCGAACTGCCCCTGCCCGTACAGGGGGCGTTCCTGCGCGCGCTGGAACTCCGGCGGTTCCGCCCAGTGGGCGAAGTCCGCGAAATAGAAAGCGATTTCCGGCTCGTCGCCGCGACCAACCGCGATCTCGACGACATGGTGAACATGGACCTGTACCGAAGCGATCTCCGTTTCCGCCTGCGGGGCATGACCATCCATGTCCCGCCGCTCCGCCGCCGCGTGGAGGACATCCCGCTGCTCGCCGAGCACTTCACCGCCCGCTATTGCCAACGGCACGGCCTCCCGCTCAAGGAACTGACCTCCGGCTGTCTGGACATGCTCGCGGCCTATTCGTGGCCCGGCAACGTGCGCGAACTGCGCCACACCATCGAGCGGGCCTGTGCCGCCGCCGGGGACGGCATCCAGCTGTTCACCCGGCACCTGCCCACGGAAATCCGCATCGAGCTGGCCCGAAAGCGCCTCGTGCATCTTTCCGCTCCCGTCTCCGCCCCCGCCCCGGAACCGGCCGTCGAGGTTCCGGCCCCGTCCGCGCCGCAGCGCGATCCCGAATCGTTCCCCACGCTCCGCGACATGAAGGCCAAGGCAGAAAAGACCTATCTCGCCGGACTGTTCGCCGCCTGTGGGGGCGACGTCCGCCGGGCGGCGCATATCGCCGGGGTTTCCCGCGGGCATTTTTACGAACTGCTCAGAAAGTACGAACTGGAACGTCCGGGCGTGTAGGAAACGCGCCGTCGCGGAATCCGGTTGCCGGAAAACTCCTCCCGGCCCGCTCCGCATCATCCCATTGCAAACGAAACGGACGGTTCCGCACCCGGATACGACATCCGATGCGGAACCGTCCGTTTGGTTCCGATATGTCAGGCCGTCCCTTGCCTGCGCTCCGTCGCGCCGAGGGGAACGCCCGGAAAAAGCCGCCGCCTCAAGCGCCGCCTTCCTCGCCGACGATCAGAAAGCCGTCTCCAATCCGCTGCCAGTACAGACGGCGTATGCCGGACCATGTGCCGTCGGGAGCGCGCTGCGTGAACCACGACACCCAGTAGCCCGGCCCTTCGAGCGCCCGCACCGTGCCGAAGCGCGGCTTGCCGCCCCTTTTGGCGAACCGCCGCTGCGCGCTGCGGTCGGTTTCGAGGGACCGGCGCGCGAAGTCGTTTTCGGGCGCGTACAGCGCGTCGAGCGGGGCCTGCCGTTCCCACGCCTCGCACCAGTCGCGCGTCCGGCGTTCGACCTGCCGCACGGCCTCGCTCTCCACGGGATGGGCCGCGGCTTTCGCGGTTTCGCCGATGACGACCGGCGTGCCCGGCCTGAGCTTCGGCCCGACCACGGCGATATCCTTGAGGTTCAGGACCACGCACCCCCGGCTTTCGCGCGGCGTGACGGCATGGCCCCGGCTGTGCACCCAGATGCCCGATCCGGTCTTGCCGCGCAGGCGATCCACGGGATTCGGGTAGTCGAGGATGTAGGCCTCGCCGCCGTAGTCCTCGAAATCCAGCCGGTCGGTCCGCTTCCGCAGCACGAAATACACGCCTTCGGGCGTTTTCAGATCGCCGCGCACCTGCTTGTCGCCTTCCCGCTGTCCCGTGGTGCAGACGAACGGACGCACCGTCCCGCCTTCCACCAGAAACAGACGCTGTTTCGCCTTGTCCACGGCAATCACGGGCAGGTCCGGCGGACCGGTCACGGCCTCCCATGCTCCGACCTCCGGGGCGTTCAACAGCCCGGCAACAAGACATGCGGCACAACATCCCAGCTTCACTGCGGCTCGTCCAAACGACATGCGGCGCTCCTTTCTTTTGAGAAACGCCTTCATCCTGACTTGTGCCCGGATTTTTGTCGAGCCCTTAGGCTTCTGAGAACCTCCCTCACGCAAAAGCCCCCCGGACCGCGATCCGGAGGGCTTTGTTCGACAAGCGTGGTTGTCCGGCGAACGGAACGCCGTCCTCGAAAACCTAGTCTTCCTTCGCCAGTTCGACCAGTTCGGGACGGGTGAACAGGGCGCGGAGCTGGTATCCGGCGGCTTCGATGGCCTCACGGCCGCCTTCGCCGCGATCGAGCACGGTGCACACCGCCACGACGTTCAGGCCCGCGTCCTTCACGCGTTCGCACGCCTTCATGAGCGAGCCGCCGGTGGTGACCACGTCCTCGACCATCGCCACGGGATCGCCGGGCTGGAAGTTGGAAAGCCCCTCGACGTACTGGTTGGTGCCGTGGCCCTTGGATTCCTTACGCACGATGAGTCCGGCGAGCGGACGGCCCTTTTCGTGGGAAATCACGGTGGTGGCGGAGATCAGCGGGTCGGCGCCCAGCGTCATGCCGCCGATGCCCTTGATGTCCAGATCGGCCAGCAGTTCGTTGAACAGCGTCCCGATGAGCCACGAGCCCTCGGGGTGCAGCGCGGTCTGGCGGCAGTCGAAGTAATAGTCGCTCTTGCGGCCCGAGGCGAGGGTGAAATCCCCTTCGCGGTAGGAACGTTCGATCAGAATCTTGGCGAGGCGCTTCTTGAGTTCGCGCATAGTCGGCTCCTGTGGTGGTAAAAAGACATGCGGGGGAGGGAAATCCTTCTGAATAGGGGGTTCTCCCTCCCCCGCGCCCTCTCCTTTCCCAAAACTTTCGACTGGTGGGGAGGCGGCGCGGAAGGCGTTCCAAAAAACGAGAAAAAGCCTGTCCGTCAAATCGATTTCATTCCCCCACCCCCATTACGAAAATCTTGGGAGGTGGAGGGTGAGGCGTTGGGGGCGGGGAGGAGGGAGTCTTTCTTCAGAAAGGTTCCTCCTCCCCTCCCCCAATTCCCTTATTCCCCAAACACGCGCTTGAGGATGTCGCCTTCGTGGCGGAGATAGAACTGGGGATCGAACAGCCCGGCGAAGGTTTCCTCGCTGAGACGGCCGTTGATTTCGGGGTCGGCCTTGATGAGCTCGGGGAAGGACTGACGGGTCTCCCAGCTCTTCATGGCGTTGCGCTGCACCATCACATAGGCTTCCTGACGCGGAATGCCGGTTTCGATGAGAGCGGTGAGCACGCGCTGCGAGAAATAGAGACCGAAGGAGCATTCCAGATTGCGGGCCATGTTCTCGGGCATGATGCGCAGCCCTTCAAGCAGACGGCACAGACGATGCAGCACGTAGTCCGTGAGGATCGTGGAGTCGGGCATGATCACGCGCTCCACGGAGGAGTGGCTGATGTCGCGTTCGTGCCAGAGCGCCTGATTTTCCAGCGCGGCCAGCGCGTTGGTGCGGATGAGGCGGGACAGGCCGGTCATGTTTTCTGCGGAAATGGGGTTCTTCTTGTGCGGCATGGCGGAGGAACCCTTCTGCCCCTTGGCGAAACCTTCTTCCACTTCGCGGACTTCGGTGCGCTGGAGATGGCGCAGCTCGACGCAGATGCGCTCGATGGTCCCGGCGGTCACGGCAAGCGCGGTGAAGTAGGCGGCGTGGCGGTCGCGCTGGATGACCTGCGTGGACACTTCGTCCACCTTGAGGCCGAGCAGCTCGCACACGATGGCTTCGACTTCGGGGGAAAGCACGGTGTAGGTGCCCACCGCGCCGGAGAGCTTGCCCACGCGCATGTCGTCGAGAGCGGCGGCGAACCGGGCGCGGTCGCGCTTGAATTCGGCATAGAAGCCCGCCATCTTGAGCGCGAAGCTGGTGGGTTCGGCGTGGATGCCGTGCGTGCGGCCCATACAGAGCAGGCCCTGATGATCCAGCGCGAGCTTCCTGAGCACGGCGAGAACGCGGTCGAACGCCTTGAGGATCAGCTCGCCCGCCTCCACCATGAGCAGCGAACCCGCCGTGTCCACGATATCGGACGAAGTGCAGCCCAGATGGATGAACCGGGACACCGGGCCGACCTTCTCTTCGATGGCGGTCAGAAACGCGATGACGTCGTGACGGGTCGTTTCCTCGATTTCGATGGCGCGATCCACGAAGGCGCGATCCACGGTGAAGTCGGCTTCCTTGCGGAGCGTTTCCATATCGGCGTCGGAAATTTCGCCGACGCGGTTCCACGCCTCGCACACGGCCATCTCAACGCGCAGCCATGCCTGATAGCGGTTTTCGGGCGTCCAAATCTTGCCCATCTCCGGGCGGGTGTAGCGTTCTATCATGGGTTCTCCTCAAAGAAAGTAAAAAACGGCGCGGACAAACGCCCACGCCGCGACATATCAGGCCGTAGCCGCATTGGAACTCTCGCCGCCGGAACCGGCCGCCTCCGCCTTCGCGGGGGCCGCATCCTTCGCGGCGTCCTTCGCCGGGGACGCCGCGCTTTCGGAACCGGAGGTCTTCCCGCCGTAGCAGGACGCGAACCAGCCGCCGCCTTCCAGCTTGAAGGAGGTGTGCGACATGATCCGTTCGGACTCCCCGCCGCACTTGGGACAGGATTCAAGCTCCGGGGAATCAAACGTTTTTACCCATTCTTCAAACACGTTGCCGCACTTCCGGCAACAATATTCGTAAATCGGCATCGGTAGGCTCCACCAGGGTTTGAGGACTGCCGCAGGCAATCCGCTCTACGCAAAACAACCGGAAAACCTTGCGGCCTCCCGGAATTTGGACAAAGGAGA
>CAUHBW010000069.1 GCA_959604115.1 uncultured Bilophila sp.
GGGGAAGGGGAGAAGGAAGCCCTTCTCCAGAAGGGTTCCTTCTCCCCTTCCCCCGAGTGCTTCTTAATACGCGTGATCGTCGCTCTGGAGGCTTTCGGGGGTCACCTTGTGGGCGAAGGTGTAGTAGACCCACGCCTGATAGGCGATGACCACGGGCACGCAGCAGAGGGTGACGCCGAGCATGATCTTGAGGGTCAGCGGGCTGGATGCGCCGTTGAAGGCGGTCACGCTGAACGCGGGATCGATGCTGGAGATGATGATGCCGGGGAACATGCCGAGCACGCCGAAGAAGGTCACGCAGATGATGAACAGCGCGCTGAAGAACCATGCGCCGAGCAGATTTTCGGCCCAGACCATCACCCGCACGGTGAGCAGGGCCGCCACCGCGAGGATCGGGAAGACGAGCAGGCTGGGATGCGCGGCATAGTTGGCGTACAGGTTCGTATAGGTCGCGGTCAGGGCGAGGAAGAGGATCGCCACGGCGAGGACCAGCGGCCAGAGAATCCGGGACGCGGAGACGGCGCGTTCGTGGATGTCGCCGGTGGACTTGAGGGCCAGCCAGAGCGCGCCGTGCATGCAGAAGATCAGCACGAAGAACACGCCGCCCGCGAGGCCGTAGGGGTTCAGCAGCTTCAGGATGTTGCCGTGGTACACGCCGTTCCCGTCGATCGGGATGCCCATGAACAGGTTGGCGAAGGCCACGCCGAGCAGCAGCGCGGGCAGGAAGTTGCCGAGGAACTGGCAGGCGTCCCAGAACTTGCGCCACGTCGCGCAGTCCTTCTTGTTGCGGAACTCGAAGGATACGGCGCGGAAAATCAGGGCGAACAGCAGGATGAGCAGGGGCGCGTACAGCGCGCTGAACATCACCGCATACGCCTTCGGGAACGCGGCGAAGGTCACGCCGCCGGCGGTGATCAGCCACACTTCGTTGCCGTCCCAGTAGGGGCCGGCCGCGTTGTAGATGATGCGTTTTTCATCGTCGTTCTTGGCGAGGAACGGCAGCAGCGTTCCCATGCCGAAATCGAATCCGTCGAGCACAAAGTAGACCGCCCAGAGCAGTCCCCACAGAACAAACCAGATGGTTTCAAGCATAACGGTAATCCTTTCTGTATGGTAGGGATGGCGGGGCTAGGCCTGCGCTTCCGGGGCCGGTCCCTTCTTGGCGTACTTCTGGATCAGGTAGATGTCCAGCACGCCGAGGAAGGTGTAGATGACGATGAACGCGCCGAGCGAGATCCCGACGGAGGACGACGGGACCGGGGATACGGCGTCGGATGTCCGCATCAGGCCGTAGACGATCCACGGCTGACGGCCGATTTCGGCCACGGCCCAACCGGCCATGATGCCGAGGTAGGGCAGGGGGATCACGTAGAGCAGCGCCTTCATGATCAGCGGATGGTCCTCAAGATCCTTTCTGCGCCACCACGCCGCGATGGCCAGCAGGACGAAGATGCCCGCGCAGGCCACCATGAAGCGGAAGGAGAGGAACGTGGGCAGGACCGGCGGGATGTCGTCGGCGGGGAAGGCGTTGAGGCCCTTCACTTCCGCGCTCGGGGAGTTGAAGGCCAGAAGGCTCAGGAGGCTCGGGATGGGCAGGGCTTCGATGCTGTTGGTGCGTTTTTCCTGATCAGGCCATGTCAGCAGGTACATGGGCACATGGGTGCCGGTTTCCCAGTGGGATTCCATCGCGGCGAGCTTCGCGGGCTGGTATTCCGCGACCATCTGCGCGTGATGGTGGCCCTGAAGGCCGAGCAGCAGGACGAGGATCAGCGTAAAGGGCGCGGCGACGCGCACGGAACGCTTGAACAGGTCGAGCTCGTTCTTGCGCAGCAGGTGCCAGGCGGAGATGCCGAGGACGAAGAACCCGCCGAGCATCCACGCGGCGAAAATCGTGTGGAAATACTGGCTCCATGCGAAGGGGTTGGTCACGACCTCGAAGAAGCTGGACAGTTCGGCGCGTCCGTTCCTGATGACGTAGCCTACGGGATTCTGCATCCAGCCGTTGGCGAGGATGATCCACAGGGCGGACAGGTTGGAGGCGATGGCGACGAGCCAGATGGCGGTCAGGTGGACCTTCTTGCTCACGCGGTCCCAGCCGAAGGCCCAGACCGCGAGGAAGGTGGACTCCAGGAAGAAGGCCGCCGTGGCCTCAATCGCCAGCAACGAGCCGAAGATGTCGCCCACGTATTCCGAGTAGCGCGACCAGTTGGTCCCGAACTGGAATTCGAGGGTGATGCCGGTCACGACGCCGAGGACGAAGTTGATCAGGAACAGCTTTCCCCAGAATTTGGTCATCCTTTTGTACACTTCATTGCCCGTGCGGACGTAGAGCGTCTCCATGATGGCGAGAAGGACCACGAGGCCGAGGGTCAGCGGGACGAAGATGAAGTGGAAAAAGACGGTCACGGCGAACTGGAGCCGTGACAGCATGACAACATCCATAGAATTCCCCCATGGGTTGGATTTCCGGCACGGCGGCCCGCCCGGAACGTTGCGGCGCCCGGTCTCCCCGGACGTCTTGAAAAAGCGCCGCAACGGGGCCCCTCCCGTTTCCGTTCGGGGCGCCCGTTTTCACTGCGAAACTAGCACTTGGCCTTGAGAGCCGCGGCGACGGCCTTGCCGAGCGCGACGCACTGGGACAGTCCCTCATGCTTGGGCACGAACAGGCATTTCACCGGTTCGGCGGGCAGTTCCACGTTCATGGAAGCCAGCCATTCCTGAATGATTTTCGGAGATTCGCCGGACCAGCCGTAAGAGCCGAAAGCGCCGCCCACGCGATTCTGGGGGCGGAGGCCCTTCATGTAGGTCAGCGCGTCGGCGATGCCGGGCAGGACGTTGTTGTTGTGGGTGGCGGAGCCCACGAGGACCGCGCCGCAGTCGGCGAGTTCGGTCATCACGTCGCTGTGGTGGTTCTTCTGGATGTCGATGAGGCGGACGGGCACGCCTTCGTCCTCAAGGCCGGAGGCGACGGCGGAGGCCATGATGCCCGTGGATCCCCACATGGAATCGTAGACGATCACGGCGCGACGCTGCGGCTTCTGTTCGGCGAGGGCGCGGTAGGCGTCGAGGATGTACTTGCAGTCGTCCTTGCCGCGCCAGATCAGGCCGTGGTCGGGAGCGATCATTTCGATGTCGAGGTTCAGGGAGGCGACGAGGTCGAGCGTCTTGAGCACCTGCGGGGAGAAGGGCAGGACGATGTTGTAGTAGTATTCCTTGACCGCCTTTTCGATCACGCAACGGTCGTACTGATCCGCGAAACGTTCGGTGGAGGCGATGTTCTGGCCGAAGGCGTCGTTGCTGATGAGCAGCTTTTCCTCGGGAATGTAGGAAACCATGCTGTCGGGCCAATGCAGCATGCGGGTTTCCACAAAGTGGATGTTGCGCTTGCCGATGTTGATCGAGTCGCCGGTCTTGACCACTTCGATGGGCCAGCCGGTGGTGTCGAACTGGGCTTCCATGAAGCGCTTGCCGATGGTCGAGGTGATGATCTTTTCGGGCTTGCAGCGTTCAACGAGCTGGCACAGAGCTCCGGCGTGGTCCTTTTCGGTGTGGTTGACGACGATGTAGTCCACCTTTTCCAGCGGCATCAGCTTGGCCAGACGGCAGAACATGGTTCCGGCGTAGTCGTTGTCCACGGTGTCGAACACGACGTTCTTCTCGTCCCGGATGAGGTAGCAGTTGTAGGTGGTGCCGCGGGGGGAACGGCTGTAGCCGTGGAAGTTGCGCTTGTTGTAATCGACGGCGCCGATCCAGAAAACGTCTTTCGCCAGTTCAACGGGTTTCATGATGACAAAATCCTTTCAGCTTGAAGTGACACAAAAAAATATGGGGGTGCGACGAAGCCCGCCACACCCCTCTTTCACGCATTCGGACGAGCCGCTATCTTAGGCAGCGGAGAAGTCCGATTTGGAAGCGCCGCAAACCGGACAGACCCAATCTTCGGGGAGGTCTTCGAAGGCGGTTCCGGGCGCGATGCCGCTGTCGGGATCGCCGGCCGCAGGGTCGTATTCATAGCCGCATACATTGCAAACATACTTCTGCATTTTTCAATCTCCTGTCCGCAAGGCCATATTGGCGCGGGGTTGTGTAAACTCTTGGAGAGCCTCTTCAACAAGGCTGTTACAGCCGAAAAAGGGTCTTTTTGTCAAGTACCCTATACGCGATTACGCCTTCCACAGACCGTGAAGATTGCAGTACTCGCGGGCGGACACGACCTGATCGGCCGGAACGCAGAAATCGGCCTCGGGAGCGTCGCCGGGCTTCAGGAACTTCTTGAAGCGCTTGCCGTCGGCGGTGGCGATTTCGATCCATTCGATCCAGTGCGTTTCTTCCATCACATGAGGCGCGGAGCCGACCTTGACCTTGCAACCGGAGCCGTTGGCTTCGATCACGGGCACATGCTTTTCCTTGGCGCCGTCGATGGCCTTGTCGGCCATGAGCTTCATGGGCTTTCCGCAACAGGCGAGCGGGCCGTCGCCGGCATGGAGCACTTCAACGATATTGCCGCAAAGTTCGCACTTGTAGATTTCAAACTGCTGAGCCATGAGAAACCTTCCTTATAACGTATGGTTGGCTGAATAAGGATCCTGTCGTTTCTGGAAGTACACCGAGAGCCGTCTTTTGACAATGAGAATCGGATATGGGGCAATCTCTATTCCCCGCTCCCGACGCTTCCCGCCGGAACGATTCCCGTCCCGGACGCAGAACCAGTAATAGTTCTTTTTATACATGATGTCCAGCAAAAAAGAGGCGTCCCCGTATCCGATCTCGAAAAAACGCCCCGAGTCTCAAGGCTCGGGGCGTCGATCTCATGTTGTCACAGCCGGTTTCGTATGCCGTCGGGAAAGGCGCGGGTATGCCGTGCCGTACGCTAGGCGGTTCCGCGCGCCGCGCGCAGGCGGGCATGGCGGTAGGCGAGGTGGAGGCGCGTGGCCAGCCAGTTGAGCACCAGCGGCGGGCTGACCGTGTAGTCCAGCGATTCCTGGCACTGCGCCAGCAGATCGTTGACGTGGAGGTGCCCGGCGTCGGGAAGGACGGCGAGGCGTTCTCCGAGGGAGCCGCCGTTGCGGCGGGCGAGGACGGCGGCCTGCGCCTTCTGGACGGAAAGGACGATCCGCCGCGCCCTTGCCGGAGGTGCGGTCGAACCAGCCCTGACCGGAGCCGATGAAGTCCGCGAGCGCGTCCTCCCATTGCCGGAGTTCCGGGGTGGACGGCGCGTCGGCTTCGGGCCACGCCAGCGTGACGACCCAGCCTCGGGAGACGAGGGTGGGGAGCAGGCGTTCCCGCTGCGGCGCGAGAAGCAGGAAGCACACGCCGGGGCGGGGCTCCTCAAGCGATTTCAGCAGCGCGTTGGCGGCCTCGACGCCGAGGGACTGGGCTTCCGCGAGAATGACCACGCGCTTGCCGTCGCCGCGCGGGGCTTCGCCGAGGATGGTCCGCAGTTCCCGGACCGTTTCGATCTTGATGGAGCCTTCCCGGCCGTCGAGGATATACAGATCCTGAAACAGGCTCGCGCCGATCTGGAGGCAGGAGGGGCAGTGCAGGCAGGGCGGTTGCGCTTCCGGGCAGTTGAGGCGGGCGGCGTGCCACAGGGCCACGCTGAACCGTTCCTCGACGCTGCCGCCTTCAAGGATCAGCACCTGCGGCGGGTCGGCCGCCAGTTTGTCCAGCGCGGCGCGCACCCGGTTCTGCCGCGCGTCGATCGCGAGCGCGAACGCGGCTTCCGCCTCTTCCCGCGTGGGGAGTTGTTCCTCCGCCGCCGTTTTCGTTGTCTTTACTGCCACAGGGTCTATCCTTTTGGGGAAGGCATAAGGGAAAAAAACTTTTTCGGAGAAGCGCGCGTTCCCTTCTCCTTTCTTTTCGCAAAGACGTTCGACGTCGCCGCATCCCCCGTTCCGGCTGGTCGGGGACGGGGTTCGCGCGGGATGTTCGGCGGAAGTGCGGGGGAGCGCGTCTCGCTCCCCGTTACGCGCTTTTTTATTTGCGCCCGCGCCTCAGGCCGGGGCGGTGCCCGCCGTTGGAGAACCCGGCGCAGCGTTTGTTCAAGACAAGGATATAGCTTTCGTAACCGTCCAGATAGAAGGACAGGGCGCGGGCGAAGTTGCGCCCGAGCAGGCCGTCCACGAACAGTTGGCTGACCTCGCGCACGCGGGCGAGAACCCCCTGCGAGCGGGCCACGATGACCCGTTCCTCGCGCGTCATGGTGCGGAGGATTGAGGTCAGGGTCTGCTGCGCGCAGGGTTGGTACAGCCAGAAGTACATGAGGTCCAGCGCGTTGATGATGCTTTCCACCTGCAACGACTTGGCTTCCGCCGACGTCAGCCGGATGAATTCCTCGGGCCGCGACAGGAGCGAAAGGATGTCCCGATCCGGGAAGGCCAGCTCCAGTTTGGCGTAGCAGTCGAACAGCCGTTGCAGTTTGGTGTCGTAATCCCAATAGCGCAGGCGGTGGTTGTTCCGCCAGTCCGCCAGCCCCTCGATGATGGCCGCCACGGTGTCCGAGGCCGTCTTGGAAATGATAGCCGCGCCGGGTTCAAGAATCAACAGCGGGTCCGCCGTCGTGAACAGCGGCAGGCTCAACGCCAGCAGATCGTTGTAGAACACCGAAACCGGGATGGCGAGCAGGCTGCGGAACAGGTTCCCGATGATGGCCTCCTTGGGGAAGCCACGGTATATGTTGTGCAGCGAGATGTAGACGCTGTTCGCCCCGGCGATGATGGAGAAGACGAGGAACGGGTACTCCTTGACCGTCAGCCCCATCCCGTCCTCAAGGAGCAGGACGCGGATGAACCATTCCAGCAGCGGCACGGACAGCCCCGTGTACAGCAGCGAGTCGCACACGCGCGTCCAGCTCACGTAGTCGTTCCAGCGCAGCAGGGAACGGCTCCACATGCCCCCGCCGCCGAGAATGGCCTGCGGGATGTTTCGCAGGCCGGTGATCAGGAACCACAGCGGCGCGCCGAACCACGCCAGCACCCACCATTCCTGCGTGTACAGGAAGGTTACCAGCGCGGGAATGAACCCCGCCAGCACCTTGAGGGTGTTGGCGATGGGCGTGCTGAGGTAGGAAAGCCCGACGCGGGAACGCTTTTCGGACGCCGTCTGTTCGGCGCACAGGCCGTTGTTCACTTCGCCGCCGGTGCCGCCCATCGTGATGACGTTGCCGTCCTCCTCGATGCGGCTTATGGCGGAAATCACGCGCCATTCCTTGGTGCGGTGCAGTCCGAAATGGCTGAGGCCCCAGATGCGGCGTATCCGGGGGCCGAGCCGGTGCATGAGGGACGAATGCCGTTCCTGTTCGAGATAGGTTTCCCGGAATTCCAGCGTGAGGGATACCGGAAGCAGGATCGGCTGGAACTGCTTGCCCTTGGCGATCTGTCTGCGCGCCCCGTGGGGGAGGGTTTCGGGCACGGCGAGGCCCATGCCGTGGCGCACGCCCGAGTGGCTCGTGGAGTCCGTGCCGATGCGGCTGCGGAGCGGCGCGACCTTGTAGGGGGCCTGCAACGAAGGGATGTTCCGCAGGATGATGCGGAATTTTTCGCAGCGTTCCCTGTCCCGTTCGCCGGACGACGCCTCCAGCTTGCGGATCATGGTGCGCAGGATTTGCTTGAGGTGCAGGACGCTGCCCTTGTTGATCGCGATCTGGAGATCGTTGATGGCGGTGAGGTGGCGCAGATGCCCTTCCTGCCATTCCTTCAGGTTGAACAGTTCCAGATGGGTGATCATGCCCTGACAGTCCCACAGCAGTTCGAGCACGTCCTCGGCGGAAAGGTTCGCAAGCTGGAGCGTGATGCGGTAGCCGCTGCGCAGACAGGACAGCCAGTCCAGCAGCACGTGCGGCGGCATGCGGAGCAGTTCGGGCGTATCCGGGGCGTCGGACGGCACGTCGGGGGACGGGAGCTCTGGGTTGCGGTCCGGCTTCAGCCACGTTTCCATGATCACTTCAATGGTGAGCATGTCCATCCGGCGGATGAGCTGGGCGATTTGCCCCTTGCGGTCCCCGGTGGCGGTGAGGGCTTCCTTCCGCAAGTCCCCGACCCGGTCGCGCAGGCTGGGGAGCATGGTCTTGTGCGCGTATTCCGCGAGGTGGAGGAACGAAGTCTGTCCCGTGCCCACGAAGGCCAGAAAACCGTCGGGATCAAGCAGCGGGACGGGGATTTCCAGTTCGGCGGCCAGCGCCGGGGCGTGCTTCTCGTTCCATATCCGCAGGGTTTCCATGACGTGGCGCTGCATCCAGAGCGAAGCCTTGCGGCCCTCGTTCATGAGCGCGACCATAGGCCGCTCGGCGAGGAAGGAGAGGAAGGCTTCGGGATCGGAAAATCCGCGCGGGGCCCAGACGAAATTGACGAAACGGTCGTGGAAGGGCGAGCCGAACTCAAGGCCGATGCGGACTTCCACGCCCATGATCTCGGCGGCCTGCAACAGTTCGCGCGCGGCGGCGGGTTCCACGTAGTTGTAATAGACGACGGTCAGGTAGCGAATGCCCTTGATCCACGCGTCCATGATGAGGTGGGTGGCGTTCTTGCGGCCCTTGGTGTTGGCGTCGTGGACATGGTGGTCGAGGGTAAGCTGGTTCCACTCTTCGGGCATTTCCAGCAGATGGTAGGTCTTGAGGAACTGGCGCACGAGGCGGGGGTTCCCGGACGTGACCTTGCGGAAGTCGTGCACGAGCTTGAGCTGCGACTGCCCGTCCCGGCGCGAGCGGACGATTTCCTTCATGATCTGGATGAGGACGCGGCCCGTGTTGTAGCGGAACGGCGTGCGGGCGCTGTGCAGCACCTCGTCGCGGAGGATGCGCAACGCCATGAGCCGATCCGGCGCGCCGCCCGCTTCGAGGTTGCCGAGGAGGTTGATGACCGCGTGGGCCATCCGGTACTCGTGCGTGGTCGTCAGTTCCAGGATGCCGTGCGGGTGCAGGTTGGCGTCAAAAACCTTGTGTTCGAGATCCTGCGACGGTCCGTGATCAATCGTTTCGTTGATCATGCGCAGGAGCTCGCGATCCTGTTTGTCGAAAAAAAGCGTTCCGTACATGTCCCGATCCTGAAAAAACGAATGGAGAGAAGGGCAAGATGCTGCCCAAAGGGTGAAACGTTTATTTTAGTCAAAAAAAGAACAAGCGTCAATGAGACGGTCGCGTCCGGGGCGGTTCCCGCACCGAATCTCACGTAGTTGTTCACTTCCCGAACCTTGACCGTCGCACGTTTCCGGTTTCCGATCGCCTTGTTCCGCTGCGCGTTTCCCAAAAGCCGAAATGGGCCCTCAACGAAAAACCCCCGCCCGGCGGATTCGCCGAGCGGGGGTAATGTCGACAGGCGGTTGCCGCGCTAGTTCGTCCAGACGTCGAGGAAGGCTTTGGCCGATCCGCCCTTGTCCAGATGTTTCAGCAGGGCGCTTCCGAAGACGGCGGCGTCGGGCCGGATGTCCGCCGGGATGGCGGCGAGCTGGTCCGGGTGCTGGAGGCCGAAGCCGAGGGCCAGCGGCAGATTGAAGGCCGCACGGGCCCGGCGAAGCGTCTCCTCGACCTGCGGAGGCAGGCCGGAGCGTGCTCCGGTGGTGCCGAGTACGGACACGACGTACACATAACCTTCGGAAACGGCGGCGTATTCGCGCATCCGTTCCGTTGTGGTGTTCTGGCCGACCAGCGCGATGAGGTCGATGCCGTGCCGTTTCAGCGTGTCGCGGAAGGGCGCGCTCTCGTCCAGCGGCAGGTCCGGCACGATGCAGCCGGACACGCCCGCCCGCGCGGCTTCGGCGGCGAAGCGTTCCAGCCCGTATTGCAGAAAGGGATTGAGGTAGCCCATGAGCACGAGGCCCGCCCTGAAGCGTCCGGCCCGTTGTTTGAGGCCGGTCATGATCCATTCGAGGGTGACGCCCTGTTCCAGCGCGCGCCGGGAGGCGTCCTCGACCACGGGTCCGTCGGCGACGGGATCGGAGAAGGGGACGCCGATTTCAATCACGTCCGCGCCGTTGGCGTCCAATTCCTCGATGATGCCCCAGAACGCATCAAGCGTGGGGAAGCCTGCGGTGACGAAGGGAATGAGCGCCGTGCGCCCGGCGGCGTGCGCGTTCCGTATATTTTGTTCAAGTGCCGACATGTGTTTTTCTCCTGTTTATGCCTCCGGCGGGCAGGGCGCCGCCCTGCACCCGCTGGGGGGAATGATTCCCCCAGACCCCCTCGGATCAGGCGTTGTCGTGGCTTTCGCCGTGTTCGTCGTTTCGGGCATTCCTAAAAAATGGGTTTTGGGCGGCCCGGCGCTTCATCAGGAAGCCGGCTGATGCCCGCATACAAAAGCCTTGGGAGGATGAGGGATGAGTGCCTGGGGGAAGGGAGAAGAAAGCCCTTCTTCAGAAGGGGGCCTTCTCCCTTCCCCCGGTCTTCTCATCCTTAAAACTCCAGATATTTTTCTACGATGTCCATGTCCTTGTCGCCGCGTCCGGAGAGGTTGACGACGACGTCGCCGCCTGCGGGCAGTTCGGAGGCGTGATCCAGCACCCACGCGAGGGCGTGCGAGGACTCCAGTGCGGGGAGGATGCCTTCGGCGCGGCAGAGCGTCTGAAAGGCGCGGAGCGCCTGCGCGTCGTTCGCCAGACCGTAATGGACGCGTCCGACGGCGTGCAGATAGGCGTGCTCGGGGCCGACGCCGGGGTAGTCCAGACCGGCGGATACCGAATGCGACGGCTCGATCTGCCCGTCCTTCGTCTGGAGGAGCATGGTCCGCTGCCCGTGCAGGACGCCGGGCGTGCCGAGATTCAGCGGCGCGGAGTTGTAGCACCCCGGTTCGCCCGTACCGGCGGCCTCCACGCCGATGATGCGCACCTGTTCGTCTTCCACGAAGGGGTAAAACATGCCGATGGCGTTGGACCCGCCGCCCACCGCCGCGACGACGACATCGGGCAGCTTCCCGATCTTTTCGAGCATCTGCGCGCGGGTTTCGCGTCCGATGACGCTCTGGAGATCGCGCACCAGCGTCGGGAAGGGGTGCGGACCCGCCGCCGTGCCGAAGCAGTAGTGCGTGTTTTCCTGCGCCGCGATCCAGTAGCGGAGCGCCTCGTTGATGGCGTCCTTGAGCGTCCGGGTGCCGCTTTGGACCGGGCGTACCGTCGCGCCGAGGAGCTTCATGCGCCGCACGTTGGAGGACTGGCGTTCCACGTCCTCCGCGCCCATGAAGACGATGCAGTCGAGCCCGAGCCGCGCGGCGGCTGCGGCGGTTGCCACGCCGTGCTGGCCCGCGCCGGTTTCCGCCACCAGCGCGGTCTTGCCCATGTGCTTGGCGAGCAGGGCCTGGCCGAGCGTGTTGTTGACCTTGTGCGCGCCGGTGTGCAGCAGGTCTTCGCGTTTCAGCCACAGGGAGAAGCCGAGCCGTTCGGACAGCGTGGGGCAGTGGGTGAGCGGCGTTTCCCGGCCCGCGAAATTGCGGAGCAGGTCGTCCAGTTCGTCTTTGAAGGTTTGCGAGGGCATGATGGTCCGCATGGCCTCTTCCAGTTCCCGAAGCGGCGGCATGAGCAGTTCAGGAACGAAACAGCCGCCGAAATCTCCGAAATATCCTTTCTTCATGACTATCCTCTCAAGGCCGCCAGTGCGGCGCGTATGCGTGACGGGTCTTTGCGGCCCGGTTCGGACTCCAGTCCGGAGTTGAAATCCACGCCGTGCGGGGCGCATGCCTCGACGGCTTCTCCGACGTTTTCGGGGGTCAGCCCTCCGGCGAGCAGCCACGGTCGCGGCGTTTGCAGGCCGCGCAGCCTTTCGCCGTTCAGCCGTTGCCCGCTGCCGCCGCCCGAGGTTCCCGCGTCGAGCAGGAACATTCCGGCGGCGTGGGCGTGGCGTTCCATGTCCGCCTCAAGCGCGGCGCGGTCCGGGTAGCGCCGGGGCCACAGCACGCGGATGAGGCGTTCGGCTCCGAGGGTGCGGCTCAGGCGTTCGGCGCAGGTGACGGACTGGTCTCCGTGGAGCTGGATGCGGTCCAGCCGGGCGGTGGCGGCGGTTTCTTCGATGAACCGCATGTCGTCCGTCGTGAATACGCCCACGCGGAGCATGTCCCGGCTGTCCAGCGCGGCGGCCCGTTCCGGCGTGATCGCGCGCGGGCTTTGGGGGGCGAAGATGAACCCGCACAGGTTCACGCCGAGGTCGGCGGCGCAGTCGAGGAGCGTCTGTTCGCGCATCCCGCAGATTTTGATCAACAAGTTTTCCACTGTGGCTCCATTGGGGCGGTTGATGGGGAGGGAGATGCCTCCGGCGGCCAGAGAGGCTACCGCCCCCCCGGACCCCGGCGTAACAGGAAGCGCCGGAGGCTTTCTTCCATGTATTTTTTATCGTTGTTTATCCGTTGTCCAAGATAAACGGGAAAAGCTGCAAACAGGGATTCGATAAAGTCAAAAGTCTTGGGAAGAGGAGGGTCGGGGGTCCGGGGGAAGGGTGGGGAAACCTTGCTCCCGAAAGG
>CAUHBW010000070.1 GCA_959604115.1 uncultured Bilophila sp.
GGCATGTGGGATCTGCTGGATCGGTTCGATCTGCGGCCCGTGTTCGATCCCGTCATGACGGCGGACGTCGTGACCCCGAAGCCCGATCCCGCCGGGGTCCGCCGCATTCTGGAAACGTGGGGAGCCCGTCCCGAAACCGTCGGGTTTCTCGGGGACAGCGCCACGGACGCGGCGGCGGCGCAGGGCGGCGGCGTTCCCCTGTTGGCGTACGGCAACCCCGCGCTCCCCGCCGCCGTGCATGTCGACAACTTTACGCAATTGCACAAGGCGCTGGAGCGCCTTCCCCGCATAGGACGCTAAGCGTCCTGAAAGTCAACAGTCATTTTGGAGGTAGCATGTTTGTGCTCGGCAATATCCTGTTCGCCGTCGCGCGGGTTCTGGATACGCTTCTGACACTGTATTTCTGGGTGATCATCATTTCCGCGCTGCTGACGTGGGTGCGCCCCGATCCCTACAATCCCATCGTGCGCACGCTGAACAGGCTGACGGAGCCCGTGTTGTACCGCATCCGCAAGTGGCTTCCGTTCACGTACATCAGCGGACTGGATCTTTCGCCCATCGTGGTGCTTATCGCCATCCAGCTGGTGCAGTCCATCGTGGTCCGGTCGCTGTTCCAGTACGCGGCCATGCTGTAATGGCGAAAATTTTCCAAAAGAATGGAAGGTGCGGGGGCTTTTCCGGTTCGTCATGAGGAATTGCCATTCCCTTTCCTCCTTTTTTGGGCTATGCACTAAGGAAAGGTACGCGCAGCGCCGCGTTCCAGCTCTCACTTTCAAACCTCTATGTATTGGAGAAAGCCTTATGGAACAGCGTGAGCTTCTTCTTCTGGAAAAGTACGCCGCCATCAACCCCGAACTGAAGGAACTCTGGGAAGATCACATCCTTTATGAGAAGCAGGTAGAAAAGCTCGAAGCCAAGGCCTATCGGACTCCTACGGAAGAACAGACCCTGAAGCAGCTCAAGAAGCAGAAGCTGGAAGGGAAGACCCGGCTCCACGCCATCCTCGACGGCTATAACGAACAGGAAGGCAACTGATGTTGTGCACCGGGGCCAGGATACTTCTGGAGAGTCTGAAGCGCGAAGGCGTCGACCTTTTCTTCGGCTATCCCGGCGGGGCTGTCATTGATATTTATGACGAGCTGGCCAATCACCCGGATCTGCGCCATATTCTGGTGCGGCATGAACAGGGCGCTGTCCATGCCGCCGACGGCTATGCGCGCGCGTCCGGAAAGGTGGGCGTCTGTCTCGCAACGTCCGGCCCCGGTGCCACCAATACTGTGACCGGGATTGCCACTGCCTACAGCGATTCCATTCCCCTCGTCATTTTTACGGGACAGGTGTCCACGCCGCTCATCGGAAACGACGCGTTTCAGGAAGTGGACATCGTTGGGATCACCCGTCCCTGTACCAAACACAACTTTCTGGTCAAGGACGTCAGGGAACTGGCGGCCACAGTCCGAAAAGCCTTTTATCTCGCCCGTTCCGGACGCCCCGGACCGGTCCTCGTCGATATTCCCAAGAATATCCAGCAGGCGACCTGCGACTTCGAATGGCCCGCGGAAGTGACCATGCGGTCCTACTGTCCCACCTTCCGGGCGAATCTGAACCAGCTCAGACGGGCGATGGACGTGCTGCTCACGTCCAGAAAACCGCTCATTGTGGCTGGCGGGGGCGTGATCATGGCCGACGCGGCGGCGGAACTCACCACCTTGGCGCATCTCATGCACGCGCCGGTGTGTTCCACGCTGATGGGGCTCGGAGCGTTTCCCGGCGACGATCCGCTGTGGATCGGCATGCTCGGCATGCACGGAACCTATGCCGCCAACAAGTCCGTCAATCAGGCCGACGTCATTCTCGCCGTGGGCGCGCGCTTTGACGACCGCGTCACGGGCAAGCTGACCGAATTTGCACCGAACGCCCGCATCGTGCATATCGACATCGATCCTACGACGTTGCGGAAGAACGTGCGCGTGGAGGTGCCGGTGGTCAGCGACGCGCTCAGCGCGTTGCAGGGGCTGCGCTCCATTCTGGAGTCGGGACATGCCGAAAAGGACTGGGCGGGCGACCACGCCGACTGGATGGCGCAGGTTCAGGAATGGCAGAAAAAGCAGCCGCTTTCCTGGTCCAAGGGCGAAGTGCTCAAGCCGCAGCAGGTGGTGGAACGTCTTTACGAACTGACGAAGGGCGAAGCCATCATCACCACGGAAGTGGGGCAGAACCAGATGTGGGCGGCCCAGTTCTACAAGTACCACAGGCCGAGAACCTACCTGACCTCGGGCGGGCTCGGAACGATGGGGTACGGTCTTCCCGCCGCCATCGGCGCACAGCTGGCCTTCCCGGATCGTCTGGTTGTGGACGTCGCCGGCGACGGTTCCATCCAGATGAACAGTCAGGAGCTGATGACCGCCGTCGAAAACGAGCTTCCCGTCAAGATACTGATTCTGAACAACCGGTATCTGGGCATGGTGCGGCAGTGGCAGGAACTTTTCTACAATACCAACTACGTCGCCACCGACATGAAGGGACAGCCCGATTTCGTGAAGCTGGCGGATGCGTACGGCGCGGAAGGATACCGCATTACGACGGAAGAAGAGCTGGAGGAAGTGTTGCCCAAGGCTCTGGCTTCGCCGAGAACCGCCGTCATTGACGTGCGCGTGGATCGGGAAGAGAATGTTTCGCCTATAGTGCCTGCCGGGGCTTCGCTCGACGAAATGTTGATCGTCTAGGCCCTCTTGGGTGAACTTTAACAGCTCTTGGAGGAAGAATGCGGCGCGTTCTGTCTGTACTGGTTGAGAATGAACCCGGTGTCCTCTCCCGTGTGGCGGGACTGTTCAGCGGGCGTGGCTTCAACATCGAATCCCTCAATGTGGCCCCCACGCTCGAAGACGGCGTCTCCCTCATGACCATCACCACCAGCGGCGACGAGCAGATCATCGAACAGATCGTCAAGCAGTTGCGCAAGCTGGTGACCGTCGTCAAGGTCGTCGATTTTTACGGCATGGCCTATGTCGAACGAGAAATGATGGTCATCAAGGTCCACGCCGAAGAGTCGAAGCGTGGCGAAGTGTTGCGCATCGCGGATATTTTTCGCTGCAAGGTCGTCGACGTGAGCCTGACCGACCTTACGCTGGAAGCGACGGGCGATCATTCCAAGTTGCAGGCGATCATTCAACTGTTGCAGAAGTTTGGGATCAAGGAGCTTGCCCGGACAGGCACGCTCGCCGTCCGCCGCACCATGCAGAGCGACGACGTTTAGCAATTTTGTCGAAACGGCCCGATGAAAAATTCACGGGCCGTTTCTTTTTGCAAAAATCATATTGTAGCCTGTTTTTTGTGCAAACAACAATATATTCGCTCTGTTTTTCGCTTTTTGCGTAGAATCGGCGCTTTTTGCGCAGTCCGGATGGGTTGCCAGCTTTTGCACACTTGTGTATTTTGGGGGTTCGAGCAAACCGCTTTTTGGCGCATGCCCGCAGGCGAACTGTAGCGGCCCGTAACAGGCCGCGTTTTTACAGGATTTTTGGAGTTACCCAGTAAGGAGTGAACATGAAAGCCTTCTACGAACAGGACGCGAACCTGGATTATCTCAAAAACAAGACCATTGCCGTTATCGGTTACGGCAGCCAGGGTCATGCGCATGCCCAGAACCTGCGCGATTCCGGCCTCAATGTGATTGTTGGCCAGCGTCCTGGCGGTGCCAACTACGCTCTCGCCAAGGAACACGGTTTTGCCCCCATGTCCGCTGCGGAAGCCGCCGCGGCTGCCGACGTCATCATGATTCTGCTGCCCGACCAGCATCAGGCCAAAGTGTATCGTGAAGACATCGCTCCGAACCTGAAGCCCGGCAAGTCTCTCGTGTTCGCTCACGGCTTCAACATCCATTTCTGCCAGATCGAACCTCCGAAGGACGTGGACGTGTTCATGGTGGCCCCCAAGGGACCGGGACACCTGGTGCGTCGTACCTTCACCGAAGGCGGCGGCGTTCCCTGCGTGTTCGCCGTGCATCAGGACGCGACCGGCGAAGCCACCCAGAAGGCCCTTGCCTATGCCAAGGGCATCGGCGGCACCCGCTCCGGCGTGATCGAAACGACCTTCAAGGAAGAAACCGAAACCGACCTCTTCGGTGAACAGGCCGTTCTTTGCGGCGGCGTGACCGAACTCATCAAGGCCGGCTTTGAAACGCTGGTGGCCGCCGGTTACCAGCCCGAAATCGCCTACTTTGAATGCTGCCATGAAATGAAGCTCATCGTGGATCTCATCTACGAAGGCGGCTTCGGCAAGATGCGTTACTCCATCAGCGACACCGCCGAATTCGGCGATTACCGCACCGGTCGCCGCATCATCACCGACGAAACCCGCAAGGCCATGAAGCAGGTTCTGAGCGAAATTCAGGACGGCACGTTCGCGCGCGACTTCATCCTCGAATGCGGTTGCGGCTATCCGAGCTTCAAGGCGAAGCGTCGCATCGAAGCCAACCACCAGATCGAACAGGTCGGCGGCAAGCTGCGTGCGCTTATGCCGTGGCTGAAGAAGTAAGTTTGCCCTGGGCAGACTCGATATGAAAAAGTCCCCCGGAGATTTTCCGGGGGACTTTTTGGTGGTCTGCTGTGAATTCAGGCGATCATTGCGTGATGACGCCTGCGGACAAGCCGTATCGTTCTACGTCTGTTTTCTTGTTTTTGCTGGCATCAGCCCGGCAGACCGGCATTTCTTGGGGATTTTCGCTGTGTTTCATCTTTGTGTTCGGAGAGCCACTTGCATTTGTGCAGGCACCACCAAGGGGTCACGATGAAGCGTCCGTCGGCCTTGGTTTTGCGATCCGGATGTGCGCCGCTTGTTTCGCAGTCGAGCGAGCACAGCATCAGGGCTTGGGAGCGCTCTCCGTGCGGACAGCGATGATGTTCTTCTTCTTCGGGCATGGGTAACGGCATGACAATCTCCTCATTTCACCGCACCGTACGAGAGGCGGTGGTCGAGACGCATGATAGCCGAGAGAAGGGCCGAGGGCAAATCGCAAGGTGCCGTCCGACCGGCATGGCGGTGTGCGGAACGTTAAGAGTTGTCGACTTCAAGCACAAACTCGACGTGTTCAGCACAGTCGGGGCACTGGACCGGCGTTTCCTTCATGACGCCTTTCCGAGCGGCGTACACAAAGGGAAAAATGGCGTTCAGGGCCATCATGCACAGGTTACCGCTTTTGACTTTGTCCAGCAGAGGCCCATCAAAATAAATCGCATCGCCCACCGAGTAGAGAGGACACCCTGTTGATTGCACAACCGCTTTGATTTTCTTTTCTTCCATCACTAGTACTCCTTTCCGGATATGAGCACCCGGTTCTGCGACGAGTATGAAACGGGAACGCTGAAAAAGCAAAGAGGGAAGCCCAGAATATGCGCGAAGGTAGACTTTCCCCATTATGCCGTGTTTCAAACGTTTCCACCTCAATTCTCCGAGAATGAAAACCGGTTGCCGATTGAATCCATCGCGAAAGGGGAAAAGCGACTTGACCAGCGTTGCATGGATGCGTATAGTCCTTAGCTAGAATGAATTGCGTCCGTAGCTCAGTTGGACAGAGCAGGAGCCTTCTAAGCTCTTGGCCGAGGGTTCGATTCCTTCCGGGCGCACCAATAAATTTCAAGAGGATACATGCCAGAGAGTATGTGTCCTCTTTGTTTTTTTCGGCCTTGGTTGCCCACTGGTTGCCCGTTTTGCGGCCAGTCTTATCTATATGTCGGCTTCCCGAGGCCCTTTTTCGGCACAGAATGCCCCTATTGCCATTCTGGTTTGCCATCTCGAATGTGCGCCCGCACGTTCCTTTGCTCAGGTGAAGACTCACGGAGTCTCCGCGTTCTGCAGCTTCAGGAAATTGCGGGCGCTTCCTTCTCTTGAAGGCTGCGCAGCAGCCGCCATCGTTACTCTTCCCCTTTCCCCCTTACACCGAGATACATGCCAAAGCTCCCAAGCGGCCCCTGCGTTTTGGGGTCCTTCCTGGACTTTTGCCGCCGCAAGGGTGCGCGCATCCCGGAGTTTGGTCGCGATCTATGGAAAATATCGATGGAAAAATGCACAAATTCCCGGAGTGAGAACATGACTGACGAATCGGAAATCGTGGCTCAGGTCGCAGAGCGGGCCGCGGCGATAGCGCAGGCTGCCGAACAGTCATCGGCGTTGGCCACCATCAATCCGGGAGAACATAAGCTCGACCCGTGGTTCGTGATTGACCGGCTCCGGCGCAACCGCGTCGGCGACGCCGATCTCTTCGTGACGCTTTTTCGGGGACGGTATGCCTACGTCCCGGAATGGGACAAATGGCTGTATTGGTCCGGGCATCATTGGGACATCGATCTGCTTTGCCGGAGGGCCTTGGCCGACGTTGAGCAAGTATGCGCCGCCTACCAGAACGCCATAGCCGAAACGGCACAAGACGAAAAGTCTCCGCTCTACAAAACGATGCGCTCACGGATCGACAAGCTCCGCACGGCCGCCGGTCGAAAAGAGGTGCTCGAGTGCGCGACGTCCATCTACAACCCGACTGTGGTGACGGCCAACGAGCTGGACCAGCAACATTACCATCTGGCGACTCCTTCCGGCGTCGTGGACTTGCGCACCGGCGAATGCAACCCCGGCAAGCCCGAGCAGTACATGCTCAACGCCATACCGACCGAGTGGACCGGGCTTGATACCCCTTGCCCGAACTTCAAGGAGTACCTGCTCTCGTGCATGAACGATGATCAGGAGATGGCCGACTTCATCGTGCGCCTGCTGGGATACGGTCTTCTTGGCGACAAATTCCTGAACATCTGGGCCATTATGTATGGCCCTCTGTCGCGCAACGGCAAAGACACGCTGATGAATACCGTCAAGGGCATCCTCGGCGACCAGATACACGTGCGCATGGGGGTATCACTTCTCATCGAACAGAAATTCCCCAGAGATCCCAGCCGCCCCGAGCCGGAATTGCTGGCCCTGCGCGGGGCACGGATCGCCTACGCCTCGGAAGCCAACCCTCGGCAGGCACTCGATCAGGCCAAGATTAAGGACCTCACCGGCGGCGGGTTTATCACTGCGCGCGGCATCAACGATAAGTACATGACCTCGTGGAAGCAGTCAGCATTGATGATCTTGCTCACGAACTATGTTCCGAAAATGGATACGGACGATGACGGCTTCAACGCCCGTACCCTGTTCATCGAGTGGCCGGTCAAGTTTGTGCCGAACCCGACCCGGGACTGGGAGAGGAAAATCGACCGGCACATGGGGAAGAAGCTGGAGGCCGAGCGTTCGGGCATCCTTGCACTGATGGTTCGCGGCTGCATGGACGTGCTCGCCAACGGACTACGCATCCCGGAGAAGGTCCTGCGCTTCACCGAGGCCCAGATGGCGGCTCAGGACGACATCGGCCGCTTCCTGAAAGAGTGCTGCGTCATTGAGGAACCCCCGACCGGCTCCCGCGACTATGAAACCCGCATTCAGGCTTCGGAGCTGCTCAAGGTCTGCAACTGGTGGTGCAAGAAAGTTCTGGGCAACTCCTACCCCTATTCGCCCAAAAAGTTCACGCCGGCCCTGGAGAAGAAAGGCATCTTCACCAAGAAAAGCAGTGTTACCTACTATATGGGCGTGACCGTCAAGCCGGACCTCATGGACGAGTATGACGACGATCTCAAGGTGGAACTGGAAAAGAAAAGCCGGGGGAATGCATGATGTACGATTCGATCCTCCCATCCTCCCACGAAAATCCCACGTTTTATTTTTATAACATGTTGATAAGTCATATACTTTTCCAAAAATGGGAGCGTGGGAGGATATACACACAGAACCCCGCATGCGCACATGCGCGATCATGCGCGTATTTGCGTGCTGTGTGTATATCCTCCCATCCTCCCATAGAGAGAAAGAAAGATAAGAAAAGAAGGATATTGAAGGCAATTCTTGGTTGGGAACTTCATGGGAGCGTGGGAGGATTGAACCGATGAGCGACGTCATTCTCGACATTCTGCGGCGTTTCGTAGACGGAACCAAGATCAAGAAGGCCAGCGCCCGTTTCGGTGGAGAGTATCATTCCCCTTGCCCGAAGTGCGGCGGCAAGGATCGTTTCTGCGTCTTCCCCGAGCAGCCCGGTGGGCACATCGCCATGCAGAACGGCATCACCGGGACGTGGGCTTGCCCGCGGCATTGCGAGGCTGGTGGCGACGCCATCGAGCTGCTGATGTGGGCCGGAGGGCTGACGTTCCGGGAAGCGTGCGATGAGCTGCGGATTGACCTCCCCGAACGCACGCAGGAGGAACGCCGGAAGTACCGCCCCCTGCGCCCTCTACCTGCCCGCAACACGGACACGTGGACACCCACGTCCTACGCTACGCCTCCGGATGCATGGACCACGCAGGCCACCAAGCTGGCCTCAGAGGCCCACACACGCCTTCTGGAGACGCCAGCCGTCCTGAGCTATCTCGCCAAGCGAGGTTTGCCTCTGGAGGCCGTCCGACGCTACGGGCTGGGCTACATCGAAGGCGAGGACAAGGAGGGGACGTGCATCTATCGGCAGCGTTCCGCGTTCGGCCTCCAGCCCAAGGAGCGCGACGGTAAACTTGTCCGTGCGCTGCGCATCCCTCGTGGCATCACCATTCCCTGCTGGAGCGACGATACCCACACGCAGGCCCTGCGCATCCGCATCCGCAAGCGCAACACCGATCTGGCAGAGGGCGAAGACAAGTACATCCTCATCGCCCAGCCTGCACCGCCGTACTCGGCACCGCTGCGGCTTGCGCCCATCGGCGTGGTTCCGGAGCTGGCAACGTGGGCCGTAGTCGAATCCGAGCTGGACGCCATGCTCATCCACCACGCCAGCGGCGGCAAGGTCGGCGCGCTCTCCATCCTCACGGCTTCCGGAAAGCCCGATGCCGCAGCCCACGCCGCGCTCTCGGCGGCGGCAAGAATCCTCATGGTCATGGACTGGGACGCCAAGCCGGACGGGACGATTCCGACGGCGAAGAACTGGCTCTGGTGGCGCGACCGCTACCCGCAGGCCCGGATTTGGCCCGCTCCCGAGGGTAAGGACCCCGGTGAAGCCTTTGCCAAGGGTGTGGACATTCGTGAGTGGCTCCGCGGCGGCTGTCCGGCATCATGCCCGATGGATGATACCCACGAGGCCCCCGTACAGCCGCAACCGGGGGCGGTGGGAGCTTTGTCCGATGGCAATGCCGTTGTTGGGGGAGAGGATGGTCTTTCTCTCCCCGACTACCTTCCCCGTTCCGCCATCCCTGCCGATGTCCTTTCCTTCGCTCGGCTCTGGCGGGGTAAGCCGATTCGGTTCGTCCGCGACGGCAACGGCGGCTGGGAATGGCGATATGACCACAGATGGGCGGCGGCACATCCGGATGACATGCAGGCGTTTCTACATCTGCAGGACTCTTCCGAATCCGTCTGGGACTGGTTGTCCGGGCATAAGGACAGTGAAATCACGTCCCGCAACTTTTTGTTTATTTGGGGGTAAATGTGGACCCTGTAATCGAACAATGGCCGATTGAACGCCTTGTCCCCTACGAAAACAACCCACGGAAAAATGATGCCGCCGTACCGCGCATGGTGGCTGTCATTCGCGAATTCGGATTCCGTGTCCCCGTGCTGGCCAAAAGCACCGGCGACCTCGTTGATGGGCACCTCCGGCTCAAGGCGGCGATGGCTCTGGGGCTGGACACCGTGCCGGTCATCACCGTGGACGACATGTCTCCGGAGCAGGTGCGGGCCTTCCGCATCATGATCAACCGCTCGGCAACGTGGGCAGACTGGGACGACGAAGCTCTCTTGCGCGAACTGCAAGCCCTGCAGCTCGCCTCATACGATCTCAGTCTGACAGGCTTTGACCAGCGCGAGCTGGACGAAATGCTCATGCAACTCGACGGGGGCACGGATAAGGACCCTGACGATATCCCCGAGCCTCCGGATGAACCGCAGGTACGCGACGGCGAGGTGTGGCTTTTGGGCCGTCATCGGCTCATGTGCGGCGACTCGACCAGCCGTGCGGACATGCGCCGCCTGATGGGAAAGGACCTCGCCGACATGATCTGTACGGACCCGCCCTACAACGTCGACTACAGCGGCAAGGCTGGCAAAATCAAGAACGACAAGATGTCCGCCGTCGACTTCGACCAGTTCCTGCTGGCCGTTCACCGTGTCATGTTCGAAACGGTGCGCCCAGGCGGCGGGGTTTACGTCGCGCACTCCGAAGCCGGAGACGGCATGGCCTTCCGCCGGGCGTTCATCCAGTCCGGCTTCAAGCTGGCCGCCTGCCTTATCTGGCGCAAGCAAAGCGCTGTGCTGGGCCGTGGCGACTACCATTTCCAGCATGAGCCGATCCTCTACGGCTGGCGGCCCGGGGCCGCGCATCGTTGGTACGGCAATCGCAAACAGAAGACGATCTACGAATCCGGCCTCGAGGCGCTGACGCCGATGGCCGACGGAAGCTGGCAGCTTATTGTTGACGGCAAGCTCTATCGGTTGCGCGGTGAAGCCCTGTCAATCGAAGAGTTGGCCAGCTCCGTCATCTCCGTCCCCAAACCAGCGAAGTCCGATTTGCATCCCACGACAAAGCCGGTGGCGCTCATCGAGCGTATGGTGGCCAACTCGTCTCCGGCCAAAGGACTGGTGCTGGACCCGTTCGGCGGCTCCGGCTCGACGCTGATGGCCTGTGAGCTGCTGGGCCGCAGCTGCCGCACGATGGAACTGGACCCGCACTTCGCCGAAGTCATCATCCGCCGCTGGCAGGACTACACCGGCGGACAAGCCCTGCGCGAAGCTGACGGCGCAATACTGCATTGAGGAGTATAAAAATGGAGTGGAAAACAATCCCCTCGGCCAGCGACTACGAAATGAGCGATTCTGGAGACATCCGCAGAAAGAAGGACCGGCGCACTGTGGAAATAGGCGTGCTCGCCTTGCTATGGTGTCGCGGACGCCAAGAATGGAAGGACGTCAGAAAGCTGTACGATGTGACGTTCGGCGTGAAACTGCCGGCACCTCAGCAACATGACACCGAGGCTCTGGTGACCAAAACACGCAGGCTCGAGACGGAACTTGCGGACATGCATGCGCGGATGAATGCTGCGGGGATCATATGATGCGCTATTTCTCCGTCTGCTCCGGTATCGAAGCAGCAAGCGTCGCATGGCGGCATATGTGCTGGACACCGGTGGCCTTTTCAGAGATCGAGCGGTTCCCATGCGCCGTGCTTGCGCATCACTACCCCGACGTGCCCAATGTCGGGGATATGACAAAAATTGACGGGAGGGAATATCGTGGAACAGTTAACCTTCTGGTCGGCGGGACTCCCTGTCAAGACTTCTCCGTCGCCGGAAAGAGAGCCGGACTTTTTGGGGAGCGCAGCGTCTTGGCCCTCGACTTTATCCGCCTGGCTCGTGAAATCGCACCACGCTGGCTGCTTTGGGAAAATGTTCCCGGATGCTTGTCAACGAACGCCGGGATCGACTTCGGTTCCTTTGCCCAGGCGTTGGCTGACTGCGGGTATCATCTTGCCTACAGAATCCTGGACGCTCAATTCTTCGGAGTTCCCCAGCGTCGCCGTCGAGTCTTCATTGTCGGATATCTTGGAGACTGGCGACCTGCCGTCGCGGTACTTTTTGAGCCCCACGGCCTGCGCCGGGATACTCCGCCGCGCAGAAAAACGGGGCAGGAAACTACCAAGGCAATTACACGAAGCCTTGGAGCGGGTGGCGCGGACGACAACCGAGCACAGGGAGGATTCTATGTCCCCGAGATCGTAAATCAGGCAATGTCGTGCAAGTGGAGCAGGGGAACCAGCGGCCCTGCTGGGGACGAACACCACAATCTGATTTGTCCTCCTCTCACGACACGACCCTATGGTGACAACGATGCCCAGCAAGGAAAGCTGGTTGTTTCACAATACGGAGACATCGCCGGCTCGCTGACCTTGCGACACGACTCTTCCCCGTGTGCGGATCGGGGAATGACGGTTGTCGCGATTCACCCGCATTGCATCGGGCGCGGCCCCGACGCTGGCCCCCAGGGCAAGGAATACCTTGAGGACGGTTCAGCCTACACGATTGATACGAAAGATCCCCAGGCCGTCGCCTTTGCGCAGAATCAGATCGGCGAAGTACGCACCGGAGACGTGTGCGGAACGCTGAACCGAAACAGCAACGCGAGTGGAAGAAATACGCCAATGGTTTTTACGGAAGTTGCACCGACGATAGGAAGCTCCGGCCCGCCATATAGCCGCACAGGCAACAGTATGGTGGAAGCCGAAGCATTCGCAGGAACAGCATACGGGGTCCGCCGGCTCACTCCCCGCGAGTGTGAACGTCTCCAGGGCTTCCCGGA
>CAUHBW010000071.1 GCA_959604115.1 uncultured Bilophila sp.
AGGAAGCCCTTCTTGAGAAGGCTTCCTTCTCCCCTCCCCCGGACCCCCACCTCTCATCTTCCTAAGACTTTTATGGCGGGCCTCGGTCCGGCTTCATATGCCGCGACGGGCCGCACGAAAAATTTTCATATCGTTAAGGGGAAACGCCGCTGCGTCTCCTCCCCCCTCCGGACGAAAGCCTTTGGAGAGGGGTGGAGGGGAACCGAAGAAGGGGTTCCCTTCCACCGCATTCTTCTTTTCTTACGAAGCGATATGCGCTTCGGTGTCGTAGATGTACAGCGGCGGGGCCTTCTTGTCGATGACCGCGTCGTTGATCACGCATTCCTTCACGCCGGGCATGGAGGGAAGCTGGTACATGATGTCGAGCATGACGCTTTCCATGACGTTGCGCAGGCCGCGCGCGCCGGTCTTGCGTTCGATGGCCTTGTGGGCGATGGCGCGCAGCGCGTCGGAGGTGAAGCGCAGGGTCACGTTGTCCAGCTCGAACAGCTTCTGGTACTGCCGGGTGAGGGCGTTCTTCGGTTCGGTGAGGATGCGCACGAGGTCTTCCTCTCCGAGATCGTCCACATGCGTGAGGACCGGGATACGGCCCACGAATTCGGGGATGAGCCCGAACTGCACGAGGTCGGCGGGGTGCACCTGTTCCAGCAGTTCGCCGAGGGTGCGTTCCTTCTTGGTTTCCACCTTGGCCCCGAAGCCCATGCTCCCGCCGCGCGTGCGCTGCTCCACGATCTTGTCCAGACCGATGAACGCGCCGCCCACGATGAACAGGATGTTCGAGGTGTCCATGCGGATGAATTCCTGCTGCGGGTGCTTGCGGCCGCCCTTGGGAGGAATGTTGGCCTCCGTGCCTTCGATGATCTTGAGCAGGGCCTGCTGCACGCCTTCGCCGGACACGTCGCGGGTGATGGACGGGCCGTCGGCCTTGCGGGAAATCTTGTCGATTTCGTCGATGTAGATGATCCCCTTGCGGGCGGATTCAAGATCGTAGTCGGCGTTCTGGAGAAGCTGGACGAGGATGTTTTCCACGTCTTCGCCAACATACCCGGCCTCGGTCAGCGTGGTGGCGTCCGCGATGGCGAACGGCACGCGCAGGACGCGGGCCAGCGTCTTGGCGAGCAGGGTCTTGCCGCTGCCGGAGGGGCCGACCAGCAGGATGTTGCTCTTTTCCAGTTCGACGTCGTCGTCGCCCTTCATGGCGTCGGCGTAGAACACGCGCTTGTAGTGGTTGTGCACCGCCACGGCGAGGATTTTCTTGGCCTCGTCCTGACCGATGACGTACTCGTCGAGCCGGGCCTTGATCTCCTGCGGCGTGAGCAGGCGGTCGTCTTCGTGGAGCTGCTCGACGGCGCTCTGGGCCATCATTTCGTTGCAGGAGGCGATGCACTCGTCGCAGATGTGCACGCCGTCCGGCCCGGAAATGAGCTGGTTGACCTGCATTTCGCTCTTGCCGCAGAAAGAGCAGCGGGGTTCGTTCGGGGGGGTGGTATTGGACATTGGCGTTCCTATTCGGACTTTTGGGCGACGAGGTCGCGGCGGGAGGTGAGCACCCGGTCCACCAGACCGTAGGCCTGCGCCGTTTCGGCGGTCATGAAGTTGTCGCGTTCGGTGTCCTGAGCGATCTTTTCGACGGGCTGCCCGGTGTGCTTCGCGAGCAGGCCGTTGAGGGTCTCACGCATGCGCAGGATTTCGCGGGCGTGGATGTCGATGTCGGAGGCCTGCCCCTGGAAGCCGCCGAGGGGCTGGTGGATCATCACCTGGCTGTTGGGCAGGGCGTAGCGCATGCCCTTCTGTCCGGCGCTGAGCAGGAAGGCGCCCATGCTGGCGGCGCGGCCCATGCACACGGTGGAGACGGGCGGAGTGATGTAGTTCATGGTGTCGTAGATCGCCATGCCCGCAGTGACGGAGCCGCCGGGGCTGTTGATGTACAGGTAGATTTCCTTCTCGGGGTCCTGCGACTCAAGGAAGAGCAGCTGGGCGCAGATGACCGCCGCGACCTGATCGTTGACCTCGGTGCCGAGGAGCACGATGCGGTCTTTCAGAAGGCGGGAAAAGATGTCGTAGGTCCGCTCCGTGCGGCCCGACGTTTCCACGACGTAGGGGATGGTCATATCGAGAATGTCTTGCATGGTAACTCCGATAAGGTGATGAAGGCTTTCCCGCAGAGATAAGCACGATTGCGCCGTTGTCTCGGGAGAAAACCATAAAAAGGGGAAATAGCACAGGGGCTCCATACAATAAAGAGGGGAGTGCGGACACTCCCCTCTTTCCCAAAATCCGAAAGGCGGCGGGTTACTCGGCTTCGGCGGCGTCTTCCTTCAGGCTGACGGCTTCGACCTCGGTGACCTTGGCCTTGCTGTAGACGAGTTCCATGGCCTTGTCGGCGAGGATGCGGTCACGCAGCTCGTGGATCAGGCCGCTCTTGTGGTAGGCTTCGGAGAGCTTCTTGTAGTCCTGCTGGGCGCGCATGGCCATGCCGTAGATGGCCATTTCGACTTCCTGTTCGGACACGGTGAGGTGTTCCTTCTGAGCGAGAGCCATCAGGAAGACCTGCGGACGCAGGGTTTCGAGAGCTTCCTTCTTGGCTTCCTCGCGCTTTTCGTCCTGCGCCTGTTCCTTGCGGAGGTCGTCGATGCCCATGCGCTGGAGCTTCATGGCCTGTTCCTGCATCACGCGCTCGACGCGGGCGTTGAGCATGGCTTCGGGAATGTCGAAGGTCACCTGTTCGACGAGGCCGTCGAGGAGCTTCTTCATGGCCTGGCTGCGGGCGGTCTGGGCCTTGGTTCCGGCGATGTGCTCGACGATGGAGGCCTTCATCTTCTCGACGTTTTCCTGACCGACCTTCTTGGCGAATTCATCGGTCACTTCGGGCTTCTGGCTGGTCTGAATCTTGTTCACCTTGATGGTGAAGGCGACGGTCTTTCCGGCCAGAGGCTTGTGGGGATAGTCGTCGGGGAACTTGACGGGACCGGTCTTTTCCTCGCCGACCTTGGCGGTCTTCACGAGGGCTTCGAAATCGGGGAGGGCCTGACCCTGACCGAGGGCCACGCCGAAGTTTTCGCCCTGCACGTCGTCGATCTTGTTGCCTTCTTCGTCGGCGCCGGAGTAGTCCACGTCGACGGTGTCGCCGTCCTGAGGCAGGCGGTCTTCGGTGACTTCGACGAGTTCGGCCATGCTGCCGCGGAGGCGTTCGATGATTTCGTTGACGTCGTCATCGGACACGTCGGCCTTGGCCTGATCCACTTCGAGGCCGTCGTAGTTGGGGAATTCGATGTCGGGCAGCACGTCGAAGGTGATGGAGCACTTGAATTCGGCGTTGCGGGCGAAGGCTTCGTGGTTGTCCATTTCCATGCTGGAAACGGGGGTCAGGTTGGAATCCTTGAGAACCTGCTGGAGAAGAGCGTTGATCTTGTCCTGCGTGGCGTGCGCGTAGACGTCTTCGGCAAAGCGCTTTTCGACCACGGAGGCGGGCACCTTGCCCTTGCGGAAGCCGGGAAGGACGAGGTCTTTCTGATAACCGGCGACGGCGGCGTTGATGGCGGCGTTCACGTCATCCGCGCTCAGGGTGAGGGCGATTGTTTTCCGAGTGGGGGAAACGTTTTCAACGACAAATTCCATGGGGTTCTCCTTGGGAGCCGACCTTGATGAGGGTGCGGACTGACGAACTTGTTTATGAGAGCGGATGACCTTTGAAAAGCTTCACCCTTCAAAGGTTCATTCCGCCGAAGAGCGGGGTCTCCGGCAGAATCCACGCCGCGTCGCGGCGGGCGGCTCGGTTTACTCGCCGCCACGCATCTCAACGTGAAACGTTGAAATGCTCTAATGCAAAACACGAGGTTCTGAATGCGCCGTTAGGCCGTCTGGTGCGAGAGGGGGGAGTTGAACCCCCACGGAAATCCGCTGGATTCTAAGTCCAGTGCGTCTACCAATTCCGCCACTCTCGCCCGGATAGCACACAAGGGGAGAAGCATAGCGTGTCTTGCCGAAAATCGCAAGGCTGGAGGGAGGGAAGCGGCCCCGGAAGGCTTCGTTCAGCCGGAGAAGGCGTCTTTGCGGGCCGTCCCTACGCCGAGGGAGACGCGCTCCGAACCTCGGCGGCGTTTTTTGCCCGTGCGTTTCGCGTCCCCGATCCAGATGACGGCTCCCGTCCGTCCGCATACGCCGTCGCGGCTGCGGGAGAAGAAGGCTTCGGGAAGCGACGCCGTGCACAGGTCGAGGCCGAACAGCGCGTCTTCCGGCAGTCCGGCTTCGACGAGCCGGTCATGGGTCAGCCGCCAGAGGTTCAGGGTCCGGGAAGAGGCGTCGAACCAGCGTTCGAAGGCCGGTCCCCAGTCCTCCTCGAAACGTTCGCACGCCGCCCTTGCGGGGCCGAGGCTCGGGCCGCGCACGGCGAGGAGGTCGCGCGGGGCAAGGCCGTAGCGTTCGCAGAAGGTCGCGATGCCCGCGCCGAGGAAGCCGGACCGGCTTTCCCGCAGGCCGACGCGGAAGGCCGCGATGTGCTCTCCCGCGCGATCCGTCACCAGCACGGGCTGGCCGTCGGCGGTCCTGATCACGAGGCCGAAGCCCCGGCGGTCCGTCGCCATGCCTCCGCCGCACGGGAACGCGGGCGCGGCGTCGAACTCGTCCGGCGGCGCGGCGGGCGGGTCGAAGACGAGGGCGTCGCCCCGCTGGTCCACTTCCGCAAAGGCGGACAGGCCGAGAGTCGCCGCGAATTCCCGCCGGTTGCGGGACACGCGGCGCGGATCGTCGCCCACGTCGAAGGCGATGTTGCCGCAGGCGTACGGGCCTTCTGAAACGCCCCACGCCCGCGTCTGGAACGCGCAGCGTACCCGGGGCACGCCGTAAAAGGGGAAAGGAAGAAAGCTCAGGGGCACGGTTTCCCTCCCTTGCCGTTTGGGAACGTCTTGAAAGCGCGCCCCGTCGTCGCGACCGCTGCGCCCGATGGCCGCGGGAGTTTGGCCCGAAGGTCGGCGGAGGCGCGGGCGTTGGGCTCCGAACTTGACGGGCGGCGCACGCGGAACGAATCCTCTCGGCGGAGCGGGGCGGCGTCGATCCCGGCGTATTCCTCCAGATGGGCGGAGCCGTACCCCCCGGAGGCGTCATGCTTCCCCGTACTCCTTCAGCTTCCTGTACAGCGTGGCGACGCCGATGCCGAGGGCGGCGGCAGCGGCCTTCTTGCCGGACGTGTCCTCGCCGTAGAGGCGCACGGCGTCGAGGATGGCGCGGCGTTCCAGATCGCGGAGCGGAACGACGCCTCCGGGAGCCGCCTGCGGCGCGGGAACTTCGGCGTCCGGGGCGTCCCGCACCGAGGCGGGCAGCAGATCGGGGCGCAGGACGCCGCCGGGCGGAGCCATATTGACCATGAATTCCATCACGTTCTCGAATTCGCGTACGTTGCCGGGCCACGGATAGGCCGACAGGGCCGCGAACAGGCCGGGGCCGATTTCGGGAACCGGCTTGTTGAAGCGGGCGCTGTACCGGGCGAGGAAATGCGTCGCCAGCAGTTCGATGTCTCCGTGCCGTTCGCGCAGGGGCGGAACCCGGAGCGGGATCACGTTCAGGCGGTAGAAGAGGTCTTCGCGAAACCGGCCCTGCCGCACGGCTTCGGCAAGGTTTTCGTTGGTGGCGGCGATGATGCGGATGTCCACCTCGATGAGCCGGTTGGAACCGAGGCGGGTGAAGGTCCGCTCCTGAAGCACGCGGAGGAGCTTCACTTGAAGATAGAGCGGCATGGTGCCGATTTCGTCGAGGAACAGCACGCCCCGGTGGGCCAGCTCGAACTTGCCGATGCGGCCCCTGGCGTTCGCGCCGGTGAACGCGCCGCCCGCGTAGCCGAACAGCTCGCTTTCGAGCAGCGCGTCGGGGATCGCCCCGCAGTTGATGCCGATGAAGGGCTTGTCGCGGCGGTCGCTGGCGGCGTGGACGGCGCGGGCCACCAGTTCCTTTCCCGTGCCGGATTCGCCGCTGACGAGGACCGTGGACGTGGACCCCGCGATCCGGCGGAGCTGATCCTTGAGCCGGAGCATGGCCGGGGAACGTCCGATGAGGCTCTCGATCCCCGATGAGGCGTCCCCGATGGAGGACACGCGGCCCATCATGCGCGGCAGGGACTCGAAGGTGAAGACTGTGGCGAAATGGTAGTCCGAGGGCGTGAGCGGCGACATCTGCCCCATGAGGGTGTGCTTGCGCCCCTGCGCGGAGACGACGAACTCCTCCATGTCCGAAAAGGCTTCCCCTGTCCGCTTGAAGGTGACGTCCGTGGGCAGGCCCTCGCCGAGTCCGAGGTCGCGGCGGGCCACGTCGTTGAGATAGGAAATGCCGCCTTTGGCGTTGAAGATGACGATGCCCCGGCTGTTGATGTCCAGAATCCGCAGCATGATGTCGAGAAAGGACCGCGCCCGGAGCAGGCTCGCGTGGTCGCGGAGCTTGTGGAGGATGAACTCCGCGCACTGCTCGATGAACTGGATGTACACGTCCCGCCGCGCGAGCACGCGGGCGCGGTCCTCGTCCGTGGAGCAGACCAGTCCGATGACCCCGAGCACGTCGTCGCCGTCGATGATCGGCGTGCTGACGGAGAGGGTTTCGCGGCAGACGTCCCGGCCCGCGCAGCGCGTGCAGATGAAATGCTCGCGGGGGTTTTCCAGAACGAAGGTGCGCCGGATGCGCATGACGTGGCGGTAGATTTCGCCTTCGGTGCGGATGTTTTCCCCCACGGCGTCGGCATAGAGCCCCGTCCCGGCGAGGCGGGTCAGGCCTACGTCCACGATCTCCACGTCCACGCCCGTCACCGAGGCGATGAGCTGCGCGTAGCGGGACGCGGTGTCCCGAATGTCCCGGAGCGTCGGCATGGGATCAGGCGATCCAGATGACGCCGGCCTGCCGTCCGCAGAGGCGGTCACGGCGGTAGGAGAAAAAGGTGTCCGGCATGGAGGCCGTGCATAGGTCGAGGCCGAAAATCTGATCGTCCGGAAGCCCCGCCTCCGCGAGCTGGGCGCGGGTCAGCTTCCAGAGGTTCATGGTCCGGTCGCGGGCGTCGAACCACTCCGCGAAGTCCGGGCCCCACTCCGTGTCGTAGTTGACGAATTCGGCGCGCTGCGGGCCGAGGCTCGGGCCGCGCACGGCGAACAGGTCGCGGGCCGCGAGGCCGTAACGTTCACGGAAGGCCGCGATTCCGGACTGGAGAAAGCGCAGGCGGTTGCCGCGCCAGCCGACGTGGAAGGCCGCGACGTGGCGGCCTTCGCGGTGGGCCACCAGCACGGGCTGGCAGTCGGCGGTCTTGACGACCAGCCCGAAACCGGGCCGGTCCGTGGCGAGGCCGTCGCCGTCGGGAAAGACCGGAGGCTCCACGAAGCGTTCCAGCGGCGCGGACGGCGGATCGAAGACCAGTCTGTCACCGTGAACCTGATGGAGTTCCGCGAACGCGGGGAGTTCGAGGGTGGCGGAGAGGTCCAGCCGGTTGGCGGAGACGCGCAGGGGATCGTCGCCCACGCCGTAGGCGATGTTCCCGCCGCCGTAGGGGCCTTCCGAAACGCCCCAGTCGCGGGTCTGGAAGGCGCAGCGGACGCCCTTCACGCCGGGAAAGCGGAAGGGGATGAAGCTCAGAGCCATACGAGTTCCTTTTCGGTGGCGTAGCCGTGCATGGGGACGTCGAGGGGGCCGGAGGGAAAGTCCGCGATCTGGAAGGCATGGACGAGCGCCAGCCGCCGCGCCCCGCTCCAGCCGGGCAGGGAGAGCAGGCGGTCGTAATAGCCCTTGCCGTAGCCGAGACGCGCCCCGGCGGGACTGATGCCCACGGCGGGAACCAGTATCAGATCCGGAAGCCGGGGAGGCCGGGACGCGTCGGGCCAGGAAAGCCCGGCGGCGGCGTCCCGCTCCCACCCCGCGCGCGGCAGGGCCGGGCATGCGGAACCGGGTTCCAAAAGGCCGAACGCGCCGGGTTCAAGTTCGTCATAGCTCCGGCAGAGGACGAAATCCATGATTCCTTCGCCCGCGCTCGGAGGGAGGCAGCGGGGCAGGAGCACCCGCTTGCCCTCCGCCCACGCCCGTTCGAGAAGCAGGGCGGTGGAAACTTCGTTGCGGGCGGCGACGTAGAGCGCCACCGTGTCCGCGTCGCGCCATTCGGGCCGTTCGAGCACGCGGCGCTGGATGATCGCGGAGCGGCGTTCCCAGTCGGCGGGATCAAGGGCCTTGCGCCGCCGGATAAGCTCGGCGCGCAGGGTTTTTCTGACGGCGGAAAAATCGGGAGAGGCGGATCCGGTCTGGGAGAGGGGCATGGGGAACCTTTGTCAAACCCGCGGCGATGGGGTAGGGTGATAAAATCAGCGCACTGGAATGGCTTGCAGGGAACGCCAACCCGGTATACCCTGCGTTTTCAACAGTACAAGGAAGTTGCCCGCATGCCAACCCCGCCCCCTTCGTCCGCTCCGCTCCGGGAATCCCGCGCGTCCCGCGGCTCCGGCGATCCCGCGTCCGCCGAAACGGTGCGCACATGGATCGTTCTCGGGGATCTGCACGACAAGGCCGCCCGGCTCGGCGACGTCAGGGGGCTGGAAGAGGCCGACGGCGTCATCGTCACCGGCGATCTCACCGTGACCGGAGGCGTGGCGCAGGCCCGCAAGGTGCTGGAGAAGCTCACCCGCTACAACCCCGTCATCTATGCGCAGATCGGCAACATGGATCGCGCCGAAATCACGGACTGGCTTGCCGAGCGGGGATGGAATACCCATATATGCGTGCGTGAGCTTGCGCCGGGCGTCGCGATCATGGGGCTTGGCGGCTCCACGTTCACTCCGTTCGGCACGCCGAGCGAATTTCCCGAGTCCCGCTTCGCGGACTGGCTCGAACACATGTGGAGAGAGGCCCGGAAGTTCCGCCATGTGGTGCTTTCGGTGCATACGCCTCCGCATGACACGCTGTGCGACGTCGTCGGCGACGGAATCCACGTCGGTTCCACCGCCGTCCGCGACTTCATTCTGGAAGCGCAGCCGGATGTGTGCCTGTGCGGCCACATCCATGAATCCCGCGCCGTGGATCGCCTCGGACGCACCGTGCTGGTCAATCCCGGCGCGTTTGCGACGGGCGGCTATGCCGTTCTGCGGCTTGCGGGGGACGATCTGTCGGTGACGCTTCACATGCTTGACTGACCGGCTTCGCCCGGATCGTCGTATCCCGCCCGGACCGGCTGGCCTGTCCGGAGGCCGGGATGCCGTCACCGCCGGAAAATTTTTTGAGGTCCGCCGCCGCATCAGGCCGGAACGCCGCCTTCCGTTTTCCCGGAAGGGACGCCCGCGCCGGGAGCGGAGGCGCATCCTCTTCGGGGCGACGCCCCGAATCTGCGATTTTTGCGGTCGCCGGTGCCAGCCCGGCGACGTTACACCCCTTTTTTTGCTCTTTGAGGAACATTAATGATCGATTCCGAATCCGTGGCGACGCCGGTCGAACAGCCGGCCGCGCCCGAACAGCCCGTGTCCGCTCCGGCGGACGCCGTGTCTTCCGACGCCGCTCCCGAAAAGAAACGTACCCGCCGTCCCCGGCGGAAAAAGGCCGAGCCCGCCGCCGAAGCGACGGAAACCTCCGTCGAGCCCGCCGCGCAGGAAGCCCTGACGGCCCATCCCCTCCAGACTCCCGCCGTGTCCGTCTCCGCGCTGCCCGTGGAGGTCGTGCCCGCCGCCGTGCCCGCCGTCTCCGAATCCGCGGTTCCCGCCGTGTCCGCGCCGGAGGCCGACGCGTCTCCCGCCGCCGAAGGCGAGTCCGCTGCCGCGACGAAGCGCCGCCGTTCCCGCCGCAGCGGGCGCGGACGCCGCCGTCCGTCCGACGCCGCCGAGGCGTCCGCCGAAACGCCCGCCGAGTCCGGCGCGGAACAGCCCGAGTCCGACGAGGCCGAGCCTTCCGCCGCTCCCGCCGTCGAAGCCGAACAGCCCGCCGCCGAGGGCGAGGAAGCCCCACGTAAGCCGCGTTCCCGCTCCAGACGCCGCAAGCCGTCGCGTGAACTGCCCCCCGAGGCCGAGCTTCCCGAGGACACGGTGTTCGTGTTCGACGAGGATGACGACGAGGAACCCGCCGCCGAAGAGGCTCCCGAGGCCGAAGAGGGACGCGCGCCCCGCGTGCCTCGCAAGCCCCGCCGTCGCCGCAGCAAGAAATCCGCCGCCGCGCTGGAAGAGGCCGAGGACGAAGCCGCCGAGGACGCCGAAGAGGAAAAGGTCGTCAAGAAGAGCAGGAAGGCCGCGTCCTCCGTCGATCGCAAGATGCTCGTCAGCGTCCTGCCCGGCGACATGGTGGAGGTGGTGCTCACCGAAAACGGCGTGGTGCGCGAATACTACGTCGAGATGACCCATCAGGCGAAGATCCGGGGCAACATCTACAAGGGCGTCATCAACAACATCGACACGAACCTGCAAGCCGCCTTCGTCAACTACGGCAACGTGAAGAACGGTTTCCTCCAGATCGACGAAGTCCATCCCGAATACTATCTCCAGCCCCACGAGCCCGCCAAGGGCCGCAAATATCCGCCTATCCAGAAGGTGCTCAAGAACGGTCAGGAAGTCCTCGTGCAGGTCGTGAAGGAGCCCAACGGTTCCAAGGGCGCGTTCCTGACCACGTGGCTGTCGCTCGCCGGGCGTTTCCTCGTGCTGACGCCGGGGCAGGAGCAGATCGGCATTTCCCGCAAGGTGGAGGACGGCGAGGAGCGCAACCGCCTGCGCGAGCTCATCAGGGGCCTTGAGCCCGGCGAAGGGCTCGGCGCCATCGTGCGCACCGTGAGCGCGGGCACGAGCAAGACCACGCTCCAGAAAGACCTTTCCTTCCTCAAGCGCGTGTGGAAGGACATCCGCAAGCGCGCCACCACCGAAAAGGTGCCCTCGCTCATCTATCAGGAACCCGGCCTCGCCAGCCGCAGCGTCCGCGACTATCTTTCCGACGACATTTCCGAGGTCTGGGTGGACGACGCCGAAACCGCCGGGGCGATCCGTGAAATGGCTTCCCTGCTGTTCCCGCGCAAGGCCGATCTCGTGCATCTCTACGAGGAGCACAACAAGACACTGTGGGAGCATTTCGGCATCCTGAACCAGATCGAGCAGGTGCATTCCCGCGAAGTGATCATGCCCTCGGGCGGGCGTCTGGTGTTCGACCAGACCGAGGCCCTCATGGCCATCGACATCAACTCGGGCAAGATCGGCGGCAAGACGAACTTCGAGTCCATGGCCTACCGCACGAACATGGAAGCGGCGGCGGCCATCGCCCGCCAGCTCCGCCTGCGCGACATCGGCGGACAGATCGTCATCGACTTCATCGAGATGCGCGATCCCGAGCACTGCCGCGACGTGGAGAAGGAACTCCGCAACGCCATGAAGGGCGACCGCGCCCGGCACGACATCGGCAAGATGAGCTCGTTCGGGCTGCTCCAGATCGTGCGCCAGCGGACCGGATCGTCCGCGATTTCCATCAGCATGGAGCCCTGCCCGCACTGCAAGGGCACCGGGCAGCGCCGCAACATGGAATGGCAGGCCGTACAGGCTTTGCGCGACCTCCAGCGGGCCATGCGCGGAGCCGTCGCGTCCGGGCAGACGGAATACGCCTACACCGTGGACGCCGAGCTTGGCCTCTATCTGCTGAACCACAAGCGCGAACGTCTGTCCCTTCTGGAGCAGGAGCACCACATTCGTCTGGACATCCGCATCGAAGGCGTTTCCCGGCCCGCTCCCCAGCAGGCCGCCCACAGCGGCGGGCAGAACAATGGCAAGTAAGAAGGTTCTCCTGCACGCCTGCTGCGGGCCGTGCGGCATCATGTGCATCCAGTCCCTGCGTGACGAAGGCTATGAGGTGACCGGCTATTTCGCCAACCCGAACATCCATCCCGTTACCGAGTATTTCCGGCGGCGGGAGGCGATGGAACAGGTGGCGGAGCGGATGGCCCTGCCCATGATCTGGCAGGACGACGTCTATGCTCTGCCCGGCTGGCTCAAGGCCGTGCATGACTTCGGCATCGCGGACAATCAGGACTACGCGCGCTGCGGCTACTGTTACGAGAGCCGTCTCGCTCTGACCTGCGCCGTGGCGTCCGAGCACGGGTTCGACTGCTTCACCACGAGCCTGCTCTATTCGAAGCACCAGCAGCACGACGCCATCAAACGCATCGGCGAGCGCGTCGCGGCCTGCGGCGACTACCGGAGCGACGCCGGGTTCGGTTCCGCGTTCCTGTACCGCGATTTCCGCCCCTTCTGGCAGGCCGGGATTGACCGGTCCAAGGAGATGGGCCTCTACCGCCAGAACTACTGCGCCTGCATCTTCAGCGAGTACGAGCGGTTCGAGAAGAAGCTCAGGAAGTTGGGATAAGAATTGGAGGGGGCGGGGGAA
>CAUHBW010000072.1 GCA_959604115.1 uncultured Bilophila sp.
AAGACGTTGTTCGCCACGGCGGGGTCCTGCGTGTTCACGCTCCCCATGATGGCCTTGGGAATGTAGGCGAAAACCCAGCCCGCCACGTCGGAATAAAAGCTCAGGATGGTGACCGCGCCCGCGATGCCGAGACCGCCGATGACCCACCAGAAGCGTTTCGGGGTCAGCGACTTGAATGCCTGATAGGCGTTGGAACGCGTCGAACGCCCGATGAGCAGTTCCGCTATCATGAGCGGCAGTCCCACCACCAGCGTGGAAAGGACATACACGAGCAGGAAGGATGCGCCCCCGTGCTCGCCCGTCAATGCGGGAAATTTCCAGATATTGCCCAGTCCGACCGACGAACCGAGCGTGGCCGCCAGCATGCCGAGACGAGATGCGAAAAGGTCGCGCGAGGAATCCGCCATGATGTGCTCCGGTTTTGAAGAGTCCGCGGCGTCCCGACGGCGTCGCCCGGTGCGCGGATTTGAGGCCGTACAGATAGCACGCGGGCCGCATTGAGGCAAGAAACGGGCGATTTTCGTCCTTTTCCTGTTTCCGATGGAAAAAGCCGCGAACGACGCGCTGTTACCCATAAAAGCCCGCCAGTCCGAACCCCGGATTTCGGAGCGGGACGCCGCCGCGCCGCGAAAACGGGCCTCTCACGCCGTACGCTTCCTTCCCGTTCTGTGGTAACGAAAAAGAAGCCGCCCCGGCGCGGGGCGGATACGCCCCAACCGTCTCCCGCAAACGCGCAAGGAGTGTTCCCCATGCAGACCATTTCGCCTCAGGATGCCTTCGACCGCTTCATGCTGGGCGCGGTCCGGCTCATCGACATCCGCGAGACCGACGAATACGCCGAACTCGACATTCCCGGCTCGCACCTGATCCCGCTTTCGATCATCGCGCGGCACCCGCTGAAGGATGCGGACGCGCCGGACAAGCCCATCGTCTTCTTCTGCCGCTCCGGGAACCGCACAGCCAAGGCCGAGGCCCTGCTCGGCAGGCTCGCGGGCGGCGTGGACGCCTACAGGCTCGACGGCGGCATCCTCGCATGGGAAAAGGCGGGCCTGCCCGTCGAGCGCGGCTCCTCGGTCATGCCTCTGTTCCGTCAGATACAGATCGCGGCGGGCTCGCTCGCGCTCCTCGGCGTCGTCGCCGGAACCTTCTGGCCCCCCGCCCTCGGGCTGTCCGCCTTCGTCGGCGGCGGACTGGTCTTCGCCGGGCTCACCGGCTTCTGCGGGCTCGGCGTCCTGTTGCAACGCATGCCGTGGAACCGCCGCTGACGCCCGAGTACGCAAAACGCCGTCCGTGCCCTGCGGGCATGGACGGCGACGGCTTCATGAAAGCGGCGCGCTCCGCCGAAAACTACAATTCCGAGTCCAATGTGGCGAGCTGCGCCCTGAGTTCCAGCTTGTGGGTGTAGAGTGACAGGAAATGCCCCACGTCCCCGGCTTCGGGAACCTTCCCCGCGAGCTGGGCCGCGAGGATCGCCTGCGTGGAACGGGTCATCTTCTCTTCGACCTCGCGGATCTGGTTCAGCAGATTGGCCCGCTGCTGGGCTGTGGCGTAGGTTTTCTGCCGACGTTCCGAATCCAGAATGATCACGTTGTCTTCGACCCGTTTCCGTTCCTGCCCGAACGCCCGGACCAGCGGGGCGATGTGAACCAGATAGCCATCCTCGCCGAAAAACGTGTTCTCCCGGCCGTCTTCCCAGTAGATGACGCCCTGCCCGGCCGCCCATTCGATCTTGCGGATGGCCGGATCGAACATGGACGGCTCAAGCTCGAAGGCGACGCCGTTGACGACCACAACGTGCTCGCGGCCATGTATGGTGATGATGTCCACTTGCTGCTCCCGATTCGTTTCTTCCCCCCGGCCTTTCGCACCGGAACACCCGCTCTTGTAGCAGTACGCCCCGGCATTGCCAAGGTGTTCGGCCATGAAAAAGCTCCGGCGCGCGACGAACCGCCGGATTTCCTCTTGCTGCGCCCCGTTCGCGGCGTCCGCTCCCGGCGCGGCGCGTTTCTTTCCGCTCCTTTCGGAAGGCTTTTCCTTGACACGCTCCGTTTCTGAGTTATGCTCATTTGAACAATACTCGGAGAAACGGATGCCAAGGCCACGAAACTGCCGCTACGTCGAACGGAAGCCCTGCGTGACGTATTTCAAGCCGCGCGGGATACCCATGACCGAACTCACTCAGGCCGTGCTGACCGTGGAAGGGCTCGAAGCCCTGCGCCTCGCCGATCTGGAGGGGCTCACCACCGGCGAGGGCGCCGAGCGGATGCGCGTCTCCCGCCATACCTTCGGCCGCACGCTGGGCGAGGCCCGGCGCGCCGTGGCCGACGCGCTCGTCAACGGACGGGCGCTGTGCATCGAAGGCGGAACCTACGCGGTTCTGCCGCCCCAACCCGAGGCGGAAACGTCTCAAAAGGAGTTTCACATGCAGAAAATCGCCGTTTCCAGCGAAGGCCCTTCGCTTGACGATATGGTTGATCCGCGCTTCGGGCGCGCGGGCGGGTTCGTGATCGTGAACCCCGAAACGATGGAAACAAGCTACCTCGACAACGGCGCATCCCAGACGATGGCGCAGGGCGCGGGCATCGAAACCGCCGAGCGCATGGCGGACGCGGGCGTCGAGGCGGTTCTCAGCGGCTACGTGGGCCCCAAGGCCTTCGAGGCGCTTCAGGCCGCCGGGATCAAGGTCTGTCAGGATCTCGACGGCATGACCGTGCGCGAGGCCGTGGAAAAGTTCAGGAAGGGGGACGCGCCCTTTGCGGACGCGCCCAACAGGTAGGCCCGCCATGCGTATCGCCATCGCCAGCGGCAAGGGCGGCGCGGGCAAAACCACCGTCGCCGCCTCGCTCGCCTCAGTCTGGGACCGCCCCTTCATCGCGGTGGACGCGGACGTGGAGGCCCCGAACCTTCACCTGTTCCTGCCGCCCGCCGTGGAAAGTTCGGAAACCGTGGGGCTGGAAGTGCCCGTCCTCGATCCCGAACGCTGCACCATGTGCGGAGCCTGCCGCGCCATCTGCCGTTACAAGGCCATCGCCCAGTTCGCCTCCCGCCTGACCCTGTTCCCCGACATGTGCCACGGCTGCGGCGGCTGTTTCGCCGTCTGCCCGACGCAGGCGCTCACGCCCGGCAGCCGCGAACTCGGCGTGCTGGACGCGGGTACGGTGCTGGAGGGCCGGGGACGCTTCCTCATGGGGCGTTCGCGCATCGGCGAGGCCATGACTCCGCCGCTCCTGCGCGCCCTGCGGAAACGGCTTGACCGGATGCTCGCGGACATTCCCGGCGACGCGCTCATCGATTCGCCTCCGGGCGTGAGCTGTCCCGCCATGACCGTGGGGCTGGACGCCGACGCCGTTCTGCTGGTGGCCGAGCCCACGCCCTTCGGCTTCCACGACTTCCGGCTGGCGCATCGGGCCTTCCGGCAGCTCGACAAGCCGGTCGCCGTGGTGATGAACCGCGCCGCCATGCCGGACAACGCCGAGGGCGACGAACGCCTGCGCGTCTACTGCGCGGAAAACGGCCTGCCCCTGCTGGGCGAACTGCCCTTTGATCGCGCCGCCGCCGAACACTACGCCAAGGGGCATCTCATCGCCGCCGCGTCGCCGGAATGGCGGGCGCGCTTCGAGAACCTGCGCGCGGCGGTGCAAGCCTTCGCGGAAGGAGCCGGACATGCGTGAGATCGTCGTCATCAGCGGCAAGGGCGGCACGGGCAAAACCTCCGTCACCGCCTCCTTCGCCCAACTGGCCCAAAACAAGGTGGTCTGCGACCTCGACGTGGACGCCCCGGACCTGCACATTCTGCTTGATCCGCAGGTCCGCACCAAGGAAGCCTTCGTTTCCGGCAACGAAGCGGTCATCGACCGTGACGCCTGCCGCCGCTGCGGCGTGTGCCTTGCGCGCTGCCGTTTCGACGCGGTGGAAAAGGACGGGAACGTCTACCGCATCGATCCCCTGCGCTGCGAAGGCTGTGGGGTCTGCGTGGCGCTCTGCCCCGCCAAGGCCATCGCCTTCCCGGAAAAGGAATGCGGCGAGTGGTACGTCAGCGACACCCGTTTCGGGCCGCTCGTCCATGCGCAGCTCTATCCCGGACAGGAAAACTCGGGCCGTCTCGTGACCCTGCTCAAGCAGCGGGCCCGCGAACTCGCCAAGGAGCGGGGGCTGGACCTCGTACTCTGCGACGGTTCGCCGGGCGTGGGCTGTCCGGTCATCAGTTCGCTGTCCGGGGCGCATCTTGCGGTGACGGTGGTCGAACCCACCCCGTCGGGACGCCACGACTTCGAGCGCGTCGCGGCCCTGTGCGACCATTTCCGCATTCCGGTGGCCGTGCTCATCAACAAGGCCGACCTCAACGCGCGGGAAGTGGAGGCCATCACCGAGCTGGCCCGCACCCGCAACTACACCGTCGTGGGGCAGCTGCCCTTTGATCCGGCGGTGACCGGTTCCATGATCCGGCGCAAGGCGCTCACCGAGACGGATTCGCCGCTCGCGGGAACGCTTGCCGACATCTGGGGCCGCGTTCTCGAACTTGCCAACGCACCCCGAAAACGCTGATCCGCTTCGGCGGCGGCGTTTCCCCCATACTTTAACCCAACAGGAGACATTCCAATGAGCACGATCACCCTCGCGATTCCTTCCGCCCTTCCCGGCGGCCTCGAAGCCGGCATGGGCATGCATTTCGGCCACTGCGACATCTACACCATCGTGAAGATCGAAGACGGTGAAATCAAATCCGTGGATACCCTGCCCAACGTGCCCCACCAGCAGGGCGGCTGCCTCGCTCCGGTGCAGCACCTCGCCTCCCACGGCGTGACCACGCTCCTCGCGGGCGGCATGGGCATGCGTCCGCTCATGGGCTTCCAGCAGGTCGGCGTCGCCGTCTACTATGCGGGCAACTTCCCCACCGTCGGTCAGGCCGTGCAGGCCTTCATCGAAGGCAAGCTCCCCGCCTTCCCCACCTAATACACCTGGGGGGGCGGGAAGCACTATTCGAGTAATGAACGAGATCGGTGGGGGGTGGCCCCCTTTCTGGAGAATGGGGGCCTCCCCCCTCCAAACCTCCCCCTCTCCTCCCAAAGACTTTCGACCTTATCGAATTCCTCCTCGCGGGAGTGCGTGTGGGCGCGGTATTCCGCCTCTCTGGCCATGCCGTCCGAGTCCATCAATGTCGAAAGAGGACGTGGGACTGTCTTTGCCCCGGTGCGATTCATATGCCCGCCTTGGGAAAGGCTTGGGGAAGACAGTCGTTGCAACAGGGCCACCTGCGGGCAAGGTCATGGGGAAAGGAGACGGATAGGCAACCTTTTTCCGGGCGGTCCCGGGGGCCGTCACGTATACCGCCGACGTTCATCAGAAAGGAACCAACATGGAACTGCTTCTCATCACGCCCCGTCCCGAAGTCTGGAACGAATGCCTGCCGGTTCTGCAAAACGGACATACGGTGCGGCAGATCGCTTCGCTTGAGGACGCCAAACCGATCATCCGCGATACGCCTCCGGCCCTCGCCATCCTCGATCTCAATCTCGAAGACAAGGCGCTCCGTCAGGCCGTCATCGATATTCTGATGATCAACGCCAGCGTCCACACCGCCGTGGTCAGCGACATGGACCCCGACGAATTCCACGAGGCCACCGAGGGCCTCGGCATTCTCATGCCCCTGCCCTCCTCGCCCAAGGCCTCCGACGCCGAGAACCTCCTCACAACCCTTTCCGGCGTCATGTAACCCCATCTTTTCCCTTTTCAAAAAAGCCGTTCCTCCCCGGAGGAGCGGCTTTCCCCTTTTCTCCCCCACCGGAAACAGCTTCAACCGTACCAAACACATTTCCGCCCGCACAATCCCGTTCCCTATATCTCCTCTCCCCAGCACGGAAACAAAAATCCCCCATGCGCCGAAAGGTGCCATGAGGGATTCGATAAAGTCAAAAGTCTTTGGAAAGGGAGGGATGGGGTTTGGGGAAGGGAGGGAAAAGCTTTTCTTCAGAAAAGTTTTCCCTCCCTTCCCCAATCTTCAATCATACCGCAACACGCTCATGCCCCGCAGACGCGACAGGATGAGGTTTTCGCTGCGCACGTTGGGAAGCTCGGCTCCGGGCTGGAGCGAGGTCACGACGGCGCGGCCGATGACGTGGCGTCCCTCGCGCCCTCCCTCGTCGGTGCGGATGCCCCACATGTTGTGGAACATGACCGGCTGCCCCTTGTAGGTTCCGACATACAGGGTGATGTGCCCGCGCAGCCAGAGGAGCGTCGCAAAGGGCACGCCCTCGTCCGTGATCAGGCTTTCCTTACCCGCGGGCGAAGACTTCACGAACCCGACATACCGCCATGCCTTGGCCTGCGCCGCGGAATTGCGGGGCAGCCACACCCCAAAAGGGACGAACAGATCCCTCATCGCCAAGGAACAGTCGCGGTTGAACAAAAAACCGCCCCAACCGTAGGGCTGGCCCATCATCCGGTTGCCCAGCTCGGCCACCGCCTTCGCCGTCATCGGAAGCGGCTTGCGCACCGCGTCGATCGAGGACACCCGCACGGGCACCGTCACCGCGCGGCCCTGCGGATCGCGCACCGGAACCATCAGCGTCAACGCGGAACCGGAAGACGACGCCACGGGCAGCATGGTGCCCAGATTCCCGGTGGCGACGTAACGGCCCGCGCCGTCCAGCAAGGGCACGTCGTCACGCACGACCACCGCATACCGGCCGTTCCGGTACTGCGAGCGGAAGGACGCGTCCGTCACCGCCGTGTCCGCCGTCGGCACCCAGCCGGACACGAGGGCCGTCTCCACGAACACCCACGCGCCGTCGGCGGAAGCATGCACCACCAGCAGAGGCATGCCCACGGGCAGCGTGGAATACAGGAACATGTCGAAAGGGTAGCCCTCTCCGGCCTCGGAAGGATTGCCGAAGCGCGGCTTGTCGGTGGGAGCTTCGCGCAGGACCGTGGGGCGCACGGTGATCGCCTTGTCGAACCGGGACGGGTACACGTCGCGCGCGGCGTTGGCCATCAGCCGGTCCCAGTTTTCCTGCGTCCACGGCTGAAGGTTTTCCGCCCACCCGCGTGCCCTGCCGCGCTTGTGCTGCCCGCCGAAAATGGCGAACGCCTCCGAAGCGGGCACGCTCGGACGCACGGCCTCCCACGGGCCGAAGAACAGACTGTTGAAGCGGGCGTCCTGCCGGGCCTGCTCCGCCGCCGACATGAGCGGCCTGTCCGGGTTGTTTTCCCGCGCGTACACCAGCAGATCCTGCGGGAGCTTCCGCAGGTCCGCTATGCTGCCCTTGGGCCCGGAAAAACCGCCTTCATCCGCCGGAGCGAGCTTCCCGGCGTTCCGCGTTCCGCCGCAGCCCGCCAGCGCCAGCACGCAGCACAACGCCAGAACCCAAACCAGCCAGCGGCTTCCCGCCGTTCCGAAGGGGCCTTGCACGTTCCGGGGGGAAGGCCCTTTCCCCCCGCGCCTGCCGTACGGCGACGATTCCCACAGCCCGCTTCGGGCATCCGCACTGCTCATGTCTCTCAATCCTCGCTTTTCGGAGCCGCCGCGCCGGGTTGCGCCGCGCCCAGACGTCTGGCCAGCCACGTGTACCGCTTCTGCATGCGGTTGTTCTTGACGGCCATCGCCAGAGCCCTCGGTTCGCCCACCAGCACGACGAGGCGTTTGCCTCGCGTCACTCCCGTGTAGATAAGGTTCCGCTGCAACAGCATGTAGTGCTGGGTCATGAGCGGAATGACGACGGCAGGATATTCCGATCCCTGTGATTTGTGAATGGAAATGGCGTAGGCCGCCACTATTTCGTCCAGCTCCTCCCAGTCGTACCCCACATACCGGTCATCATACCGGACAACAAGGCATTTTTCCTTCACGTCCACGCTGGAAACCCGCCCGATGTCGCCGTTGTAGACATCTTTCTCATAGTTGTTGCGGATCTGCATGACCTTGTCGCCGAGCCGGTAGAGCCGCTCCCCGCGCTGGAGGGCCTCGCCTTCGGGATTGAGCGCCTGCTGGAGCCGGAGGTTGAGGTTCGCCGCGCCCACGGTACCCTTGTGCATGGGAGAAAGCACCTGTATCTCGTCGAACGGATCGAGCTGGAACCGGCGGGGGATGTGGTTCTTCACAAGGTCCACGATGACGTCCGCCGCCCGATCCGGGTCCGCCTGCCGCATGAAATAAAAATCGGAAAGGCGATCCTTCGAGGATTCGAGATGCGGCAGCTCACCCCGGTTGATCAGGTGGGCGTTGCACACGATTTCGCTTTCCGCAGCCTGCCGGAAAACTTCCACCAGCTCGACCACGGGGATGGCCCCGGAGGCGATCAGATCCCCGAGCACGTTGCCCGGTCCCACCGACGGCAACTGGTGCACGTCGCCCACGAATACGATGGTCGCGCCGAGCGGAGCCGCCTTGAGCAGATGGTAGGCCAGCATGGTGTCCATCATGGACGCCTCGTCCACCACGAGCAGTCCGCAGGCCAGCGGGTTGTCCTCGTTGCGGGCGAAGCCGTCGTCCTTGGGCGTGTATTCGAGCAGGCGATGGATGGTGCGGGCCTCGCGCCCGATGGCCTCGGACATGCGCTTGGCGGCCCGGCCCGTGGGCGCGGCGAGGAGGATCTTGGACTTGCTCCCCGCGAACACCTTGATGATCGCGCTGAGGATGGTGGTCTTGCCCGTGCCGGGGCCGCCGGTCAGAACCATGACCTTGGAGGTCGCCGCCGTGCGCACCGCCTCGATCTGCTCCTCCGCCAGCGTGATGCCGAGTTCGGACACCACCTTTTCCACGGCCTCGTCGGGCTTGGGGAAGCGCACCGACTTGGGCGAGGCGAGGATGCGGCGCAGGTAATAGGCGATCTTGGATTCGTAATGGTGGTAACGGGTCAGATAGACGCCCACCTCGTCGTCGAGTTCCTCCAGTACCACCCGTTCCTCGCGGGCGAGGGAATCCACGGCCTCCTCCACGAACTCTTCGGCGATGCCGAGCTGGGCGCAGGTCTGCTCCACCAGCAGACGGCGGGGATAGTAGACGTGCCCGTCGTCGATCTGCTTCATCAGCGTGTACAGCGTGCCCGCCTGAATCCGCAGAGGATGCTCGCTCTCGAAACCGAGCTTCGCCGCCAGCGCGTCCGCGGTGAGAAAACCGATGCCCCGGATGTCCATCGCCAGCCGGTAGGGGTTCTCCTGCACGATGGAAAGCGCCTGCGGGCCGTAATGCTTGTAGATGCGCACGGCGAAGGACGCGCCGATGTCGTGCGGCTGGAGGAACTGGACCAGATTCCGCACGCCCTGATGCTCGGCCCAGCACTCGACGATGGTGACCAGCTTCTTTTCGGTGATGCCGGAGACTTCCAGCAGACGCTGCGGCTCCTCGTCGAAAATGCGGAGGGTGTCCTCCCCGAACGCCTTGACGATGCGCGCGGCGATGCTCTTGCCGATGCCCTTGATCAGCCCGGAGGCCAGATACATCTTGATGCCTTCGGTGGTGGCGGGCAGCAGGCTCTCGAAGGACTCCATCTGCACCTGCCTGCCGAACCGGGCGTTGTTCACCCACCGGCCCTTGATGCGCAGGGACGCGCCCGCCTGCGGGCTGCCCATGTGCCCGACCACGGTGACGAGGTCCACTTCGTCCTTGCCCTCGGGCCTGACCCGGAACACGGTGTATCCGTTGTCCTCATTGTGGAAGACGACGCGTTCCAGCGTGCCCTGCAATTCCACGGCGTCGTTCAGGGAGGAAAGAGAAAGCTGCGGCATGCCCTATCCCATCCGGCGTTGCAGCAGCAGAGCGTCGGCCACGGTCAGGGCGGCCATCGCCTCCAGCACGGGATTGACGCGCGGGATGGCGCAGATGTCGTGCCGTCCGCCCACGCGCAGGGTCACGGCCTCGCCGTCGGCGTTCACGCTGCGCTGCTCCTTCGCAATGGAGGGAATGGGCTTGATCGCCGCAGTCACGACCAGCGTCTGCCCGGTGGAGATGCCGCCGAGGATGCCGCCGCAATGGTTGGTGGCGGGATTGCCCGGCGTCGAACCGGACCCGGCGGGACGGTAGGCGTCGTTGTTCAGGCTGCCCCGGCTGCGGGCGGCGGCGAAGCCGTCCCCGATCTCCACGCCCTTGACCGCGCCTACGCTCATGAACGCCTGCGCCAGCACGGCGTCCAGCCTGTCGAACACGGGTTCGCCCAGACCGGCGGGCACGCCCGCCACTTCCACGCGGACGATGCCGCCGAGAGTGTCGCCCTCGCCGCGCACCGCGCGCACCAGCTCATCCCATACGTCCACGGCGGCCTCGCAGGGCGCGCAATAGGGACGGGAGGCCGCTGCCGCCGCCTCTTCGGGCGTGAACGACGGCGCGGGCAGGCCGCCGATTTCCAGCGTATGCGAACGCACGGCGATCCCTTCCGCCGCAAGCAGGGCGCGGGCGACTGCCCCGCCCGCCACGCGCGCGGCGGTTTCGCGGCCCGAGGAGCGTCCGCCGCCCCGGAAGTCGCGCACGCCGTACTTGGCGTCATAGGTCATATCGGCGTGGCCCGGACGCCACACCGCCGCCAGCGGGCCGTAGTCACCGGAACGCTGGTTGGTGTTCTCGATGCTGAAGCCGATGGGAGTTCCGGTGGTCACGCCGTTGAACACGCCGGAGAGCAGCCGGATGGCGTCCGGCTCCCTGCGCGTGGTTCCGGCGGTTCCGGAACCGGGCCGCCGCCGATCGAGTTCCTTCTGGATCAGTTCCTCGGAGAGCGCGAGGCCCGCCGGGCAGCCGTCCACCACCCCGCCGAGCGCGGGACCGTGGGATTCCCCGTAGGTGGTCAGCCGAAAAAGGCGTCCGAAAGTGTTTCCGCTCATGGATCTGTATTCCTCCGTACGGCCCATCAAAACACGATTCGTTTTCGGCGTCCAGCGGCCTTCGGACGGAACGGTCCCCTCCGCCGCGCCCCGCGCGACCGGCTTTCCCTTTACAGAAGCCGTGGTTCCCTACTATACACGAAGACGCCATGCTGCGGCGGGTCTTTCCCCGCCGTCAAGGACTTCAGCCCAAAGGACATCTGATGAATACGACCCTGACTCTCGGACTCGCCGGACTCGGAACCGTCGGCGGCGGACTTGTGCGTCTGCTGTCCGAAAACGCCGAAGAGATCCGCGCCCGCTCCGGTTGTGATTTTCGTCTGAAAACCGTTGCCGTCCGCAACCCGAACCGCAAACGCGATCTTCCGGAAGGGGTGCAGCTCACGACCGATCCCATGAGCCTCGCCGACGACCCGGACATCGACGTGATCATCGAGCTTATGGGCGGCATCGACGCGCCCAAGCGGCTCATCACACGCAGCCTTGAGAACGGCAAGCAGGTCATCACCGCCAACAAGGCCCTGCTCGCGGAAGAAGGCGCGGGGCTGTTCCGTCTGGCCGAGGAAAAAGGCTGCACCCTGCTCTACGAAGCCAGCGTCGCGGGCGGCATTCCCATCGTCCAGACCCTGAAGGAAAGCCTCACCGGCAACCGCATTTCCTCTCTTGAAGGCATTTTGAACGGTACGGGCAACTATATTCTTTCGGAGATGACCAGCAAGGGCGTGGACTTTTCCTCCGCGCTCTCCGAAGCGCAGGCCAAGGGCTACGCCGAGGCCGATCCCACGCTGGACATCGACGGCTTCGACACGGCGCACAAGCTCGTGCTGCTGATCCGTCTGGCCTGGGGCGTGAACTATCCCTACACGGAAATGCCCATCGAAGGCATCCGCAATCTCGACAAGATGGACATCGACTTCGCCCGCGAGTTCGGCTACCGCATCAAGCTGCTGGGCCGCGCCCGGATGCGCGACGGCAAGCTGGAAGCCGGGGTGTTTCCCACGCTGGTGAACCATACCTATCTGCTCGCCCGCGTGGGCGGCGCGTACAACGCCGTGCGCGTGGAAGGCAACGCGGTGGGTTCCCTTTTCCTGCACGGCCTCGGCGCGGGAAGCCTTCCCACGGCCAGCGCGGTGCTCGGGGATCTCATCTCCGTAGCCCGCGGCAACAACAAGCTGAACTCGGGCTTCGTACAGCAGGTGCTTCCCCGCGCCGACATCCTGCCCCCGGAAGAGGCCCGCAGCACCTACTACATGCGCTTCATGGTCAAGGACGATCCGGGCGTGCTCCGCGATCTCTCCGGCGCGCTCTCCGATCAGGGCGTCAGCATCGCGCAGGCCATCCAGAAGGGCCAGAGCGAAGCCGGCGTGCCCCTCGTCTTCATGACCCACGAAGCCTCCGTCTCCGCCGTCCGCAAGGCCGTGGAGACCATGCGCAAGTCCGACTTTCTCCTCGCCCCCGCTATCTGCTATCGGGTGATGGGATAAGAAATGAAGATTGGGGAAGGGGAGGGG
>CAUHBW010000073.1 GCA_959604115.1 uncultured Bilophila sp.
GCTTACGGCGGAGAACTTCGCCGGGCACTTCTGCTATACCTTCGACGCCCGGAACGTGGAATCCGTCGTCAGTCAGGGCAGGCTCATCGTGGACCACGGGGAACTCGTCAGCGCGAGCAAAGCCGAAATCCTCGCCTACGCCAACGAACAGGCGCGCCGCCTCTGGGCGCTGCTGTAACCTCACAACAGGGACAATCGCATGCGGACGCTCATCACCGGCGGACTGATCGCGCGGGCGGACGGCGTGTTCAACGCCGACCTTCTCATTGAGGACGAAAGGATTCTGGAACTCGGGGAACGGCTCCACGAGCGCGCGCAGCCCGACGGCACGCAGATCGTGGACGTCTCCGGCTGCGTCGTCGTGCCCGGCGGGGTCGACGCGCACACCCACGTCAACCTGACCGCCGGCGGCGCGCACGTCTCCGACTGCTTCGAGGCCGGGACGCTGGCGGCGGCATGGGGCGGCACCACGACCATCGTGGAGCATCCGGGCTTCGGCCCGCAGGGATGCGGCCTGCCCGACCAGCCCGCCGCATATCTGGAGGAGGCGGAAGGGCAATGCCGCGTTGACTACGCGCTGCACGGCGTCTTCCAGCATGTGGACGAAACCGTCCTCGAACAGGTGCCCGAACTCGTGGCGCGGGGCATCCCCACGCTCAAGGCGTACACCACCTACGACGGCAGGCTGGACGACGAGGGGCTGCTTCGCGCGCTTGCGGCCCTGAAGGACGCGGGCGGCCTGCTGGCCGTGCACTGCGAGAACCACGCGATCACGCGCTTTCTCGGGGAACGACTGCGCCGGGAAGCTCCGCGCGATCCCCGGAGCCACCCTCTGGGCCGTCCCGCCCTGTGCGAGGCCGAAGCGGTGGATCGCATCCTGAAACTGGCGGAGGCCGTGGACGCGCCCGTGTACGTCGTGCACCTGTCCACGGCGGAAGGGCTGGCCCGCATCCGCGAGGCGCAACGGGCCGGACGTCCGGTCATCGCGGAAACCTGCCCGCAGTATCTGCTGCTGGACGAGTCGGCCTATGCCGAACCGGACGGCCTCAAGTACGTCATGGCCCCGCCCCTCCGCACCGCCGCCGACCGCGCCGCGCTCTGGGAAGGGCTGGCGGACGGCAGCATTTCCGTCGCCGCCACGGATCACTGTTCCTTCTCGCTGGAGCGGAAGCGGGCCGCCGAAACCGTATTCGACTGCCCCGGCGGGATTCCCGGCGTGGAGACGCGGCTTCCCCTGCTCTACGGTGAGGGCGTGCTGCGCGGGCGTCTGACGCTGCCGCGCTTCGTGGAGGTGACGTCCACCGCTCCGGCCCGGATCATGGGACTAGCAACCAAGGGCCGCCTCGAACCCGGCGCGGACGCCGACATTACGGTCATCGATCCCGGCGACGAGCGTCTCATCAGAGCCGGAAGCCTTCATCAGCAAACCGATTTCACACCCTTCGAGGGCATGGTCGTGCGCGGCTGGCCCCGTCACGTCTGGCTGCGCGGCGAACCTATCATTTTCGCCCGCCGCGCCTGCGGGTATACCGGACAGGGAAGGTTCGTTCCCAGAAGTTTGTAGGGGAACGAAGGCCGGAGAAGAGAGCGTTTTCCCAATACGGGAGCCCCGTACATTCCATTCTCCCCGCAGTCTTCGAACGGCGGGGAAGCCGCGCAACGGAAGCCCGTTGTGCCTCGCCTCCGAATGATACCGAATGACAACAAACACGTAGCCTCTCCCTTTCTTCCCTCCCCCACCTCCTTTATGAACGTCTCAGGAAGGAGAAGGGGAGGTTCGGAAGGGGAGAAGAAAGCCCTTCTCCAGAAGGTTTTCCTCTCCTCTTTCGATTCCCATACCGCAAGGAGCTTACGATGCACACCGATCGCTTCACGCCGCTGGACGCCGCCACGCTGCTGCGCTGGATGCGGCACGACCTCAGGAACGGGCAGCTGTTCGGCATCGACAGGCGGCTGTTCTTCATGCCCAAGCCGGACGATCCGTTCCGCATGGAACGCTACGGCAGGACGCTGGAAACGCCCCTCGGCGTCGCCGCCGGACCGCATACCCAGCTCGCCCAGAACATCCTGTCCGCATGGCTGTGCGGGGCGCGGTACATCGAACTCAAGACCGTACAGGCGCTCGACGAGCTGAACGTCGCCAAGCCGTGCATCGACATGGCCGACGAGGGATACAACTGCGAATGGTCGCAGGAACTCAGGCTCGACCAGTCCTTCGAGGAATACCTCAAGGCGTTCGTGCTGCTGTACGTGCTTCGCGACATGTTCAACCTGCCCCCCGAGGCCGCGCCCGGAAAGGGCCCCGGCTTCATCTTCAACATGAGTGCGGGATACGATCTCGAAGGCATCAGAAGCCCCGCCGTGCAGCGATTCCTCGACCGCATGGAAAACGCGGCGGACGATGTGGCCCGGCTCAAGGAGGAGCTCGCCCCGGTCTATCCCGGCATCGCCAAGCTCGCCATTCCCGGACGCCTCTCCGACAACCTCACGGTTTCGACCATGCACGGCTGCCCGCCCGACGAGGTGGAAAGCATCGGACGCTACTTCATCACCGAACGCGGCTACCACACGACCATCAAGCTCAACCCCACCCTGCTCGGCCCGGACCGCCTGCGCGACATTTTGAACACGCAGCTCGGCTACGACGTGCGCGTGCCGGACGAAGCCTTCGGACACGACCTCAAGTACAACGACGGCGTGGCCCTCATCCGCAATCTCTCCGCAGCCGCCGAACGCGCGGGCGTGGCCTTCGGCCTCAAGCTGACCAACACGCTGGAAACCGCCAACGAACGCCGAAACCTGCCCCGCAGCGAGGGCATGGTGTACATGAGCGGACGCGCCCTGCACCCGATCAGCGTCAACCTCGCGGAACGCCTCCAGCAGGAATTCGACGGCAGGCTGGACATCGCCTTCTCCGCAGGAGTGGACGCGTTCAACGTGGCGGATACGCTGGCCTGCGGGCTGCGGCCCCTCACCGTGTCCTCGGACATCCTCAAGCCCGGCGGCTACGGACGGATGCACCAGTACGTCGACGCCCTGCGGACCGCCATGCGCGCGGCGGGCGCGCACGACATCCCGGCCTTGGAAGCGAGCGCGTCGCCCATCGCCGACAATCCCGGCTTCGCCAACCTCGTCAGTTACGCCGCCGCGATCCTCGGCAGGCACAGCCGTTACCACAAGGACCGCTTCCCCTACGTTTCCGTCAAGACCGAACGGCCCTTGCCCCGGTTCGACTGCGCCGCCGCGCCGTGCCTGTCCGGCTGTCCGGCGGACCAGAACATCCCGCGCTATCTGGACGCGGTGGCTCGCGGCGAATTCGGGCTGGCGTGGCGGATCATCACCGCGACCAATCCCTTCCCGAACGTGCAGGGCATGGCCTGCAACCATCACTGCCAGAGCCGGTGCACGCGCATCAATTACGACAAGCCGCTCATGATCCGCGAGGTCAAGCGTTTCGTCGCCCAGAAGATGGCGGACGCCGCGAAGCCCGTTCCGGCGCAGCCCTCCGGCAAGCGCGTCGCCGTGGTGGGGGCCGGACCCGCCGGGCTGACCTGCGCCCACTTTCTCTCCCTGAACGGCGTGGAAGTCGATTTGTACGAAGGCAAGCCCGTGCTCGGCGGCATGGCGGGCGACGCCATCCCCGCCTTCCGGCTGACCGGCGAAAGCCTCGGGCGGGACATCGACGCCATCCTCGGCCTCGGGGTCAAGCTCCACAAGAACACGTCGGTGGACGCCTCGCTGTTCGACGGACTGCGCACGATGAACGACGCCGTGTACCTCGCCGTGGGCGCGCAGGAAAGCCTGCCCCTCGGCATTCCCGGTGAGGAGACGGAGGGCGTGCTGGACCAGCTTTCGTTCCTGTCCGCCGTGCGCCGGGGCGAACCCGTCGCGCTCGGCTCCCGCGTGCTGATCGTGGGCGCGGGCAATTCCGCGATGGACTGCGCCCGTGCGGCCCGGCGGATCGTGAAGGACGGCGAGGTCAGCATCGTCTACCGCCGCACCCGCCGGGAAATGCCCGCCGACCTCGAAGAAATCGAAGCCGCGCTGGACGAGGGCGTGACGCTCGTGGAACTGTGCGCGCCGGAAGCGGTGCTCGCGGACGGCGGGCACGTCGCCGGACTGCGCGTCCGCCGCATGCGGCTGGAGGCGGCACCCGACGGAGGCCGCGCCCGCCCTGTGCCCACGGACGAAACGTTGGAACTGGACGCCGACACGATCATCGTGTCCATCGGGCAGCGCGTGAAGGCCGACTTCCTTCCCGAAGGCGTTTCCCTCAAGGCCGATCCCCGCACCTTCCTCACCTCGCTCCCCAACGTGTTCGCGGGCGGCGACGCCGTGCGGGGGGCTTCCACTCTCATCAACGCCGTGGCCGACGGACGGCGCGCCGCCGAGTCCATCCTCGACCATTTGGGCCTGCCCGCGCGGACGCTCCTGCCCGCCGACGACCGCAGGCCCGATCTCGACGGGCTGCGCCTGCGGCAGGCCGCCCGCGTCATGGGGCCCATTCTGCCCGAACGGAAGCCGGACGCCCGGCTGGACTTCGATCCCGCCGTGCGCACGCTCACCGAAGAGGAGGCGATGGACGAATCCCGCCGCTGCCTCCAGTGCGATCTCGTGTGCAATGTCTGCGCCACGGTCTGCCCCAACCGGGCCAACATCGCCCTGCTCTCGCCGCCCCTGCCCCATCCGGTACAGATCGCGGTGCGCGACGGCTCCCGCGTGCGCGTGGAGACGCTCTCCAGCCGTCGCCTCGAGCAACGTTACCAGATAGTCAACATCGCGGACGCCTGCAACGAGTGCGGCAACTGCGCGACCTTCTGTCCCTCGGCGGGCGCGCCGTACCGGGACAAGCCCCGCGTCCACCTCTCCGCCGAATCCTTCGGGAGCGCGGCGGACGGCTACCGCCTCGCCGGGCCGGAACGGCTCGACGGCAAGCGCGGCGGCAAGCCCTTCTCGCTGACCGTCGAACCGGGCGGTTTCGTCTTTGAAAACGCCGGGCTGATCATCCATCTCGACGGCGGCACCCTGTGCGCCCGCAGCGTCGCGCTGCCGGACGACGCCGACGAGGCCGCGCTGTCGGGCGCGGTGGAGGCCGCCGTCCTCTTCCGCCTGCTGGCCCATCGGCAGCCCTTCGCCGGAACGAACCGCTGAACGAACCGCGCCGACAATATAGGGGAGCCTGCAAAGGCTCCCTTCTTTTTGACAACGTTTTATTGATTCTTTCGGCCCGTACGCTCTCAACGGTTGTGCGGAGGCGGCACAGCGTATAGAAGGGGAAAAACATCTTTTTTCGGCACATCAGGAGTTGCAGCATGTACCAGTACCAACGGCTCGCCATTCTTCTCCGCGGCGGCGGCGACATCGCCACGGGCATCGCGCTCAGGCTCTACCGTTCCGGCTTCCGGAACCTGATCATCCTCGAAACGCCGCGCCCGCTGGCCGTCCGCCGCCGCGTGGCCTTTTCCGAAGCGGTCTACGAGGGCCTGTGCACGGTGGAAGGCGTGTCCGCGGCCCTCGCCGCCACTCTTGACGAGATAACGCCTCTGTGGGACGCGGGCTGCATCCCGGTCCTCGTGGACCCGCAGGGAGTGAACATTCCCCGCCTGCGCCCCGAGGTCATCATCGAAGCCACGCTCGCCAAACGGAACATCGGCGTCACCATCACCGACGCGCCGCTGGTCATCGGCGTGGGTCCGGGCTTCACCGTGGGCAAGGACGTGCACCGCATCGTGGAGACGAACCGGGGCCACGACCTCGGGCGCGTGCTTTACGGCGGAAGCGCGGCCCCCGACACCGGCATCCCCGGCGACATCGCGGGCATGACCACGGAGCGCGTGCTTCGCGCGCCGCAGACCGGCCTGTTCGTCACCCGCCACGACATCGGGGACCATGTGAAGGCCGGAGACGTGATCGCCACGGTCGAGGCCGACGGCGTCGCCAAGGAAGTCCGCACGGTCATCGGCGGGGTCATCAGGGGACTGCTCCGTTCGGGCACGCCCGTCGCGGACAAGGTGAAGGTCGGCGATGTGGACCCGCGCGAAAACACCGCCTGCCATCACGTTTCCGACAAGGCCCTCGCCATCGGCGGCGGGGTGCTGGAAGCCATCCTCGGACGTTTCAACCGCACCTGCCACATCCGCAGGGGCATCCTGCACTGCCCTGTGGACAAACACGCGGCCTCCGCATAACATCGGCCGACCTTTGTGCAACACCGAACAGGAGAAGCGGCATGGCAATCGGACAATCCAAACAGCGGCTTGACGCCGAAGCCAAGGTGACGGGACGCGCCCGGTACACCGACGACATGGGGTTGCCCGGCATGCGGCACGCCGCCTACGTGCACAGCGACGTCTCCCACGGCATGGTCAGAGCGATCGACGCGTCCGAAGCGCTGGCCCTGCCCGGCGTGGTGGCCGTCTTCACGGCGGACGACGTGCCGGAATTCCTGTTTCCCACCGCCGGACATCCCTACTCGATGGACCCGAGCAAGGGCGACGTGGCCGACCGCCTGCTGCTGACGAAGCATGTCCGCTACCACGGCGACGAGGTCGCGGTGGTCGTGGCCAAGGACGCGCTCACGGCCCGCAAGGCCGCCCATCTCGTGAAGGTGGACTACGAACCGCTTCCGGTCGTGACCTCGGCGGAGACGGCCCTCGCGCCGGGCGCGCCCGTGCTCCAGCCCGCGATCAACCCGGACGGCAACCTGCTCAAGCAGCATTCGCTGGAGTTCAACGGCAGACTGGACGACGCCCTCGCCGCCGCCGACCTCGTGATCGAGGGGGCCTACGCCACACCAGTCGTGCAGCACTGCCACCTGGAAAATCAGACGGCCTACGCCTACATGGACGACATGCGGCACATCGTGATCGTCAGCTCCACGCAGATTCCCCACATCTGCCGCCGCGTGGTCGGGCAGGCGCTCGGCATACCGTGGTCGTCGGTGCGGGTCGTCAAGCCGTACATCGGCGGCGGGTTCGGCAACAAGCAGGACGTGGTGCTCGAACCCATCGTGGCCTTTTTGACCATGAAGCTCGACGGCGCGCCCGTAAGCATGGAGCTGACCCGCGAAGAAAGCATCCTGTGCACCCGCGTGCGCCATACCTTCGACATGAAGGCGCGGGCCGGAATCACGAAGGACGGCGGGCTGCTCGGCTACGGGCTGGACGTGCTGTCCAACACCGGGGCCTACGCCTCGCACGGGCATTCCATTCCGGCGGCGGGCGGCTCGAAAATCTGCTACGTCTACCCGCGCGCGACCTATCGTTTTTCCGCCAAGAGCTTTTACAGCAACATTCCGGTGGGCGGGGCCTGCCGGGGCTACGGCTCGCCGCAGACGGCCTACGCCATCGAGTGCCTCATGGACGACGCCGCGCGCGCCATCGGCATGGACCCGCTGGACTTCCGCCTGAAGAACACCGGGCGGCACGGCGATCCCTCCCCCGCCAACGGCAAGCCCATCCTCACGCTCGGCATCAGCGACTGCCTCGAACGCGGACGCGAACGCTTCCGATGGGACGAACGCAGGGCGGCCTGCCGGGCCTTCAACGAAGAAGCCGTCCGCACGGGCAGCCCGCTCCGGCGCGGAGTCGGCGTCTCGGCGTTCAGCTACGGCACGGCGACCTATCCCGCCAACGTGGAGCCCGGCAGCGCCCGGCTCATCCTGAATCAGGACGGCGCGGTCCATCTGATGACCGGTTCCACCGAGATCGGACAGGGCGCGGACACCGCCTTCGCCCAGATGGCCTCGGAAACCCTCGGCGTGTCCTTTGAAAACATCCGCGTCATCTCCACGCAGGACACCGACGTCACCCCGTGGGACACCGGGGCCTACGCCTCGCGCCAGACCTACACCTGCGCGCCCGCCGTGCACGCCGCCGCCGACGAACTGCGCCGCAAGGTGCTGGCCTACGCCGGGGAGATGACCGGGCAGTTCCCCGCCGCCCTGACCATCGGGCCCACGCCGCAGGGCGACGCCGTGGTCTTCGTCCGCAGTCCGGAAACGGTGCTCGTCACTCTGCGCGATCTGGCGATGGATACCTTCTACAACAAGGATCGCGGCGGCCAGCTCACGGCGGAAGCGTCCTTCAAGTCGCGCCAGAATCCGCCCTCCTTCGGCGGCTGCTTCACGGAAGTGGAAGTGGACATCCAGCTGTGCAAGGTGCGCATCGTGGACATCATGAACGTGCACGACGCCGGGGTGATCATCAATCCGGCGCTGGCTACGGCGCAGGTGCACGGCGGCATGGGCATGGGCATCGGCTGGGCGCTCTACGAGGAGCTGATCATCGATCCCGAAACGGGCCGCGTCTACAACAACAATCTGCTGGACTACAAGTTCCCGACGTTCTGCGACGTTCCCGATCTGGAATGCGCCTTCGTGCGGACGGAGGAGCCTTCCGGGGCCTACGGCAACAAATCGCTCGGCGAGCCGCCGATCATCAGCCCCGCCCCCGCGCTCCGCAACGCGGTTCTCGACGCCACCGGCGTCGCCGTCAACGCCATCCCCATGACGCCCAAGCGTCTTTTCGTCGAATTCGTCAAGGCGGGATTGATTGAAGGGTAGGAAACCTGGGGAAGGCTCCCCTTCCCCGACACCCATCTCCCCAAGACGTTTGCAACGGGCGTCGGGACGGCTTCGGATGCGGGAACGGGGACGGATCTGAACCGAAAAAAATCTTGCGACGGCATATTGCCTGATGTGTTAACGCCGTTTCAGCGGAACGGCTCTCGCGTTCCCCCGCCGGAACAGGGTGCGGGAAAGGGGCGGAGGGCTGTTCCCCTCCCCCGGTACAACGACATCCAAAGGACAACACCCAATGTTCGACATACAATCCTACCAGAAGGCCGAGTCCGTGCGGGACGCCGTCCGGCTGCTCGAAGCGGACCCGGAGGCCCGGCTCATCGCGGGGGGTACCGACGTGCTCATCAAGCTGCGCGAGTTCGAGGGCTTTTCCCGCCTCGTGGACATCCACGACCTCCCGGAGCTGAAACCGATTGTCCGCACCGCCGACGGCACCGTCCGGGTAGGTTCCGGGGCGACCTTCACCGATCTTGAGGAGTCGCCCGTCATCCGCGAGTGCGTCCCCATGCTCGGGGAAGCCGCCGCCACCGTGGCGGGGCCGCAAATCCGCAATGTAGGGACCATCGGCGGCAACCTCTGCAACGGAGCCGTCTCCGCCGACACCTGCGCGCCCGTCCTCGCCCTGAACGGTCGGCTGAACCTGATCGGTCCCGAAGGCGAACGGGCCGTTCCGGCCCTCGGTTTCCACACCGGCCCCGGCAAGGTCGCGCTCAAGCCCGGCGAAGTGCTGCTTGCCGTTGAGTTCCGTCCCGAAGACTGGAAGGGCTGGGGCGCGGCCTACCACAAGTACGCCATGCGCGAGGCGATGGACATCGCCACCATCGGCTGCGCCGCCGCCGTGAAGCTCGACGGGACCGTGATTGCCGGCATCCGGATGGCCTACTCGGTGTCCGCGCCGATCCCGGTGCGCTGTCCCGCCGCCGAAGCCGCCGCGCTCGGCCGTTCCGCCGCTCCCGAAGATCTGCCCGCCACCCTCGCCGCCGTCCGCGACGCCGTGGAGGCCGACGTGCGGCCCCGCTCCTCGTGGCGCGCCGCCAAGGATTTCCGTCTGCACATCATCCGCACGCTGGCCGAGCGCGTCGTCGCCAAGGCCGTCGTCCGGACCGTCGAACGTCAGGAGGCGTCATGCTGAAAACCATCCGCTGCACCGTCAACGGCAAGGCCGAGGAACTCACCTTCGACGTCCGCTCCTCGCTGCTCGAAGTCCTGCGCGCCGAAGGCCTGACCGGCTCGAAGCAGGGATGCGGCGTGGGCGAATGCGGCGCGTGCACCGTGCTCGTGGACGACACGCCCGTGGACTCCTGCATCTTCCTCGCCGTCTGGGCCGACGGCAAGGCCATCCGCACCGCCGAGGGCGAGGCGAAGAACAATACGCTTTCCCGCGTCCAACAAGCCTACGTGGACGCCGGAGCCGTCCAGTGCGGCTTCTGCACGCCGGGCCTCGTCATGACCTCCACGGCCTTCGTGGAAAAGCACAAGGGACAGGCCGTCACCCGCGAGGACATCCGCCGGGGCCATGCCGGAAACCTGTGCCGCTGCACCGGATACGACGCCATCGTCGCCGCCGTGGAAAGCTGCCTCAACGACACCGCGCCGCAGAACGCCTGCGCCTGTCTCCGCAAGCCGGAAGGCCCCTGCCCGCACCACAAATAGGCATTGATATCAGCCACGTTTCCCCCACAGACTTGCCCTGTGCATGATTCCCATGTACAGGGGATTGTTTACATATTAACATATTGAATTTATTATATCAAACCTCAGCAAAATGTGTCAAAATGTGGCAAAAACGCTCTAAATATGTGTCAGAATATGTGTCCCCAAAAATCTCCCTCTGGTTCGCGCCGGGAGGGGGATTTTTTTGTGTCTTCAGTCTTGCCGCCTGACGACAAATTTGCACTCATCTTCATGCTCCGGGAACCACCTGCACTTGTGCAGGCACCACCACGGGGTCACGATGAATCGTCCGTCAGCTTTAGTTTTACGATCAGGGTGTGCGCCGCTGATTTCGCAGTCGAGCGAACACAACATCAGGGCTTGGGAGCGTTCCCCGTGCGGGCAACGCAATCCTTCCTCTCTTTCGGGCAATGGCAACGGCATGAGTTTTCTCCTAAAAAGCCCCGCACAGGGGGGATAAGTGCGAGGCAAAATGGGGTGCAATAAATGATAGCTAAGAGCCACAACCAATGCAAGTTAGATTCTAATTGCGATTTATATTAGAGGCCGGGGGCCCCACCCCCGGCCTTTTCACGTCCTTAGTTCTGTTTCAGTACCAAATCACGACCGCTCCGGGGCCGCCGTTGCCGCTAGTAGAACGATAGTCAGCGGAAGAGCCTCCATTGCCGCCGTACCCGCCGTTGCCGCCGGAGCCCCCAGTCGCCGCATATCCGGGACCGCCTGCGGCACCACCATAGCCGCCATAAGTGCCGCCAGCGCCGCCGTTACCGCCGTTGCCGCCGTGGCGGATAGTCCCAATTCTACCGCCAAAGCCGCCCCATGCTCCATATCCGGTCCCTCCACCTCCGCCTCCGCCTCCGCCTCCGGAGTATCCAGTTCTACCTGCTTTACCGCCAGCTCCAGATCCGTTTTCCGCAGGCCCTCCGTTCCACCCACCTGCATAGCCAGTGGATGGCCAATAATCAGTATCTGGAGACGTACTGTAACCGCCTTCACCGCCGTTTTGGTTACTAGCATTATAACCTGAACTGCCAGATGGCACACTGCCGCCACCACCGCCTCCTCCGCCAAAGCCTCCGCCACGCCCGCCCATGTTGCCATAAGAACCTTCGGAGCCTCCGCGACCGGGAGAACCATATCCGGGGCTTGTCGCACGGGGTGGGTTATCATCATCCGGGTAATATTGAGCATAATATGCCCAGTCGTTGTCGGCCATCTGTAAAAAATTGACCGCGCCTTTACCCTGCGCCGTCGGCAAATCCACCGCACTGTAGTTTGAAAGGATCGACACAAGATGACTATATGCCGTTGTACCACGCTTTGATGATGTTCCGCCATTGCCTTGCAAGAGCGTCGTTCCTTCGCGTGACACCAAAGATGCGCCACCGACATTCGCAAGCGCCCCCACAGTAATATTTAGAACTTCTCCAGCCCTCACATCAAACGTTCCAGAAATAACTCCACCGCCACGCCCGCCTTGAATAGTTGCCCAATCTGGGTTTCCCTGCCCTTTACCGCCTCCTCCAATCACAAGAGCTTTAATTTGCTTAACATTTTTCGGAACGACAAATTCATACGAACCCGGCGATATAAACTGCTGCTCCCGAAGGTACGGCTCAATATGCGGTTCTCCGCCCATAAACCATCGAATGCTCATGCGGCACCCCC
>CAUHBW010000074.1 GCA_959604115.1 uncultured Bilophila sp.
AAAACATTATTGTAATGAATCCAGTGAGCCCCAGGAGTATTCTCGGATGTCCTCCAATACGCTCCGTTTTTTTGATTTCATTCCCAATAAGGCGAATTCCTTTGGAATTCGAGGCAATATAAACGCCTACTAAGAACAAACCGATGATACCCCACTCTACCACGTTATGGAGAGATAATATTTTTGCCATACCATAAACTATGGTAATACCAGATTTAGGAAACAGTATTTGTATAGTTGCGATCACTAATAATGAATGCAGAACGTCTGCCATGACGGCCGCAATCACTATATGTATTTTTTTATACTTTACGCTCTTTTTGGCATATAAAAAGAGATAACCGGATAGATAGCCGAATACCATTCGTATTCCAACGCTGAGTACGATACTGGATAGAGGCGCTCCACTGATGAAAGGTGAAAAGATCTGATCAGCATATGCTGTAGCACTCACAGATGCCTTCCACATGCTCGTCAGTCCGAATATTCCCCCCAGAAAAAGTCCCTCCACAGGCCCGAACAAGAGGGCTCCGATAAGCACTGGCAGAGGCATGAATGTCAATGAAATTGGGGGAATGACGATATAGCCAAATGCAGAGAATGCCAGTACCAGTTCCACGGCTACGAGGGCGGACAATAGAGGGAGATAGAACGGGGAGTTGCGTATAGGCACTGCATACCTCTTTACTGAATATGATTTCAGCCGATTTGCTCGATTTTGCAGCGCATGCCCATAGCTTGTCAAACAAGAAAAATTCCAGACGGATCACCATAAAATACACTTAGTTGCCCAATATTCCAATCCGGGTATCAAACGAACCGTACTCTCGCTTTAGGTTGGAGACGTTACGGTGCGTTGAGATAAGGCCTAATGGCCTTTTCTCTCGTGGCGTCAGCCCACGGATCGTTCTATTCACCCCAATATGGGAAAGGCCAAGGGAACTTCCCCCGGCCTTTTCCACTTTTTATTCGGTGCGCTGCCGTACTCCCTCGACGGCGGCCTGTCCTGCCTTTGCTGACCGAAGGCCGGGTCGGCGAGAGCGGCCATTCTTCAGCTTTCTCGGCAAGCTGCCGGTCACTGTTATCTCCTATCTCTTAATGAGTCCTGACCCTCGTTGCGCGACGTCTGCTTTCTGTCGGAAAGCAGGACTCCCTCCACAGTATCCCGAGCGTTTTCTTCCTGATACCCGCCGCACCCGGCGGTGCGGAGCAGAATCCGCCCTCCGCCCCTGACGGCGTGGTGGACGTGCCTGTTGTTCCGGCATCCCGGCTCGAGGTCACGTTGCCGATGCCTCCTCGGCGGAGACATGTTCAGGCAGCTGTTGCCCACGAAGTATTGGGCTCCCGCCGCGCGGGAACACTTCCATGATGCCGTTCATGGCTGTTTCCTTGGTTTAGTGGGGCGTTGTTTCGGCGGCCTTTCCGACAGGGGAAATGCCGAAGGCCTTTTTGACTTCTTCCGCCACGGCCTGGGCCAGTACGGCGTGATTCGCGGGCGTCAGATGGATTTCGTCGGGAGCCTGTCCGAAGGGAACCACCGTCGCCGCGTCGAAGAAGGACGCGCCCGCGTTTTCGGCCACCGTCCTCAACAGGCCGGGGAGCGCTTCGCTTTTTGCCCGCGAGCCCTCGAAAAACGTCTTGAATCGACCGTGTTGGATGTCCAGTTTGGGAGGGGAAAGCACGAGAACCTTTGGGACGGCGAACCCGGTGTTGCGCTGCCATTCTCCTTTGGAGACGATGGAGACGAGAGTCCCGACTCCTTGGGCGATGTCGGAGGCGCTGCGCTGATGATCCTTGCGGAGATCGTTTGTCCCCAACATGATGATCACCATGTCCAACGGCATGTGGGAGGACAGGGCCGCCGGAAGATAGGCGGCTCCGTTCATGCCCGCGCCCGGTATGACGCCCGAGCCGGATTGCGCCGGACAGTCGATGGTGGTGGTTCGGCCCCCCAGAGCCTCGACCACGACCTCATAGTCGCTGCCCAGCAGTTCCGCCATCCTGCCGGGCCAAGCCACGTTTCGCGGCAGACGCCCGACGACGCCCTTGTCGTCCGTGGTCCAGCCGAAGGAGTTGGAGTCGCCGAACACCATGATGCGCTTTTCCGCGTCGGCGGCTGAGGCGATGGCGGCTAGTCCTAAGACAAGGATGAGGCACATTGTGGTGATGAGTTTTGTTTGTTTCATGGCTTCTCCCTTTCTGGAATACAGTTGGCTTCGCTTCCACATTTCTGTTTCTTGTGTATTGGTTGCGCCCGCGCCCGGAAAGACCTTATTTTTTCAAAAAGTTGCCTTTTTCTGTCAGCGGTTGTTCAAAAAGACGGAATGATGGTAGAAAAAAGGTACTTCCCCGAAAGGAGAAGTGCCTATCAGGCAAGGAGGTTGAGTTACGTCATGGCCGACTGCGATCGCGAAAAAATAGTGACCGCCAATATGAAATTGAAGGAAATACTGTTCCAGCATACGGACAGGCCCGGCGTCTGTTCCTCCTCCATCGACGGACTGTCTTTGGTGCGCCGCGAAGCCGTCGACAGTTCGGAGCGGTGCATTGAGAAGCCGCTGGTTTCCGTCATCGTCCAGGGCGTCAAGCATTCCACGGTCGGCACGCAGGAATACCGTATCCGCGAGAACCAGTGTCTTGTTTCCGGAGTGGACATGCCGAGTGCGTCGTACGTCGTCGAACCGACGCCGGAAAAACCGTTTCTTTCCCTTTTCTTTTATCTGGACAGACAGATGCTGACCGATCTGGTTATGGAGATGGAGCCGGAAAACCGGCCTCACCGTATGGGAGGGCAGGGCGTATCCGTGGCTGACGCGGAACCGGAGTCTCTGGAAAGCCTGCTGCGCCTTGCGGAACTTTTGGACAAGCCAAAGCAGATCGCCATCCGCGCGCCGATCATCTGCGCGAGTTGCACTACTTGCTTCTTATCGGCCCGCAGGGCGGCATTCTGCAGGGACTGTACACGCAGGGGGCGCAGAACAATCAGGTGATTCAGGCCATTTCGTTATTGAGGCGGAATATCGCCAGTCCCTTGCGCGCGGACGATCTGGCCCGGCAGGTCAATATGTCGGTGTCAAGCCTGCATTGCCATTTCAAAAGCGTCACCGGATTCAGCCCCTTGCAGTATCACAAGCATTTGCGGCTGCATGAGGCCCAGCGTCTGATGCTGGCGGAAAACGAACGGGCGACCAATGCGGCTCTGTCCGTGGGCTATGAGTGCGTCACACAGTCCAACCGGGAGTACAAGCGCATGTTCGGGGAACCGCCGCATCGGGACATAAAGGGTTTGGACGGTACCGAACGAAAGCGGCCTTTCTCGTGTCGACAAAATAAGCCCGGCATGGCGGGGACAATAGATATGTTTCTCCCAATTTCTTGCCTAAAAATTTCAGGGGGCTTCCTGTGGAAAAAAGTGTGGTAGGCTCTGCCAAAATCAGTCCACCGGACAGGCAGGAGGCCGGAGAAGATGGCAAGTGTCGATAACGAAGTGAAGCGCGTCAATGAGGAGCTGAAAAAAGCGATGGTACGCCGTGTACCCAATCCCGGAAAATACGCCACGGCCATTCAAGGCTTGACGTTCTCGCGGCGTCAGAAAATCAACAAGGCCGACAACTGCTTCGGCAAACCCTCAGTGGCGGTGATCGTCCAGGGAAGCAAATGCGCCATCATCGGGGAACGGGAATGCCGTTACGCTGAAGGGCAGTATTGCATCACCGGGGTTGATTTGCCGAGTGCGTTCTATGTGTTGAATCCCAGCGAGGAGAAACCGTTTCTGGCCGTCATCCTTGAGCTGGACGGCGGGCTTGTGTCCCGGCTGGCGGCGGAAATGCCCCCTTCTTCCGGGAGGGAGAACGGAGGCTGCTGCGGTCTTTCCGTGGGTGACTCGGACGCCGATCTTCTCAACTGCTTTTTGCGGCTTGTGGAGCTGCTGGACAAGCCGGAACAGATACGCATCCGCGCCCCCATGATTATCCGTGAAATCCATTATCTTTTGCTTGTCGGACCTCAGGGGAGGAGCCTGCGCCTGCTGAACACCCTGGGTACGCAAAGCAACATGATCGCTCACGCCATCGCCTGGTTGAAGGAGAACTACAGGGCTCCGTTTGAAGTGGAGGCGCTGGCGCGGCAAGTCCATATGTCGTCTTCCTCTTTTCACAGGCATTTCAAGGAGATTACGGGGCTCAGCCCGTTGCAGTACCACAATCAGCTGCGGCTGTATGAAGCCCAGCGCCTGATGCTGATGGAGGATCAGCGGGCGTCCAACGCGTCACTGCGTGTGGGCTACGAAAGCGATGCGCAATTCAACCGGGAGTATAAAAGGCTTTTCGGCGAGCCGCCGTATCGGGACAAGCTCCAGCGTCGGGTTCTTCTTCAGTAAGGCAAAGAGGCCCTCGCAACACGCGGGGGCCTCTCTTTGCGCCTATGGGGCGAACGTGGATCAGGTTGGAGTTTCAGCGTTTCATGCCGACCCGGTCCAGCCATGCGTCCATATCGCCGGACAGGGAACTGCCGCCGCTGTAGCGCACGGACAGAGCCTCCACAATTTTCGAGGAAGGACACAGCTTGGCGATGTCGGTGACGCTCTGCCCCAGACGGCCGCCTCCGTGGCTGACGAAGGGGATGAGAGTCTTGCCGGACAAGTCGTATTGTTCAAGGAAGGCGGCGATGGGCATGGGGATAGAGGCCCACCAGTTGGGATAGCCGAGGAAAATCACGTCATAGCGCGCCATGTCGACGATGCGCGTCTTGAGTTCGGGCCGCGCCGCTCTTTCTTGATCGCGTTTGGCCTGATCGAGACAGGTATTGTAGTCCTGCGAATACGGCGTAGCCAGTTCGATTTCGATCAGGTCGCCGCCGACTTTCTGATGAAGCAGCCGGGCGATGCCTCGTGTGTTGCCCGACCACGAAAAGTACGCCACAAGCACGTTTCCCGGAGCGGCGAGGGCCGGGCCGGAAAGACCGCCCACGGCGAGCGCGCCGAGGCCGAGGGCCGTTCCCTTCAGAAAGAGGCGGCGGGAAAGATAACGAGTCATAAGGATACCTCCGAATGGTATGTCGTTTTTGTGAGGGTTGCGGCGGAATCGCTATTTCGTGTTGCGGGCAAGCCGGAAGCCGAGATTGAATGTCGCATTGCCGGGGGGATAGGCCGCGCGATACGCCGAGCGCAGATGACGCCCGAAATCGTTCCAGCCGCCGCCCCTGTTGACGCGATAGGTGCCGGAAGCGGCCCCCGCCGGGTCCGTTGCCGCACCGTCGGCATAGGCTCCGTACCAGTCCCAGCACCATTCCCAGACGTTGCCGTGCATGTCGTACAGGCCCCACGGGTTCGGCGGGAAACCGCCCACGGGGACCGTCCGGCTGCGGTATTGCCCGCCGGGATGACCATCATAGGGATAGGCCCCGTAATAGTTGGCCTGCTCGACGGTTACGTTGCCTCCGGTGGAAAACGGCGTCGTCGTTCCCGCGCGGCAGGCGTATTCCCATTCCGCTTCGGTGGGGAGCCGGTAGCCGTTCGCATCACGGTTCCAGACGACGGCGCGGGCATCGCCGGTTCCCGTTACCGTATAGGCGGGCGTCAGCCCTTCCTTGACGCTTCGGGCATTGCAGTAGGCCACAGCATCGTGCCAACTGACGTTTTCCACCGGCAGATCGTCCCCCTTGAACTGGCTGGGCTCACTCCCCATGAGCTCCCGGTATTCCTTTTGAGTGACTTCATGCGTACCCATGTGAAAGTCCCGGACGGTGACCTGATGCCGCTTCTCGTCTTTTTCACGGCGGACTTCCGAATCCGGGCTGCCCATCTCGAAGGTTCCGCCCTTGACGAGCACCAATTCATCGGCCGCCCAAACCTGTGCCGCCGACAACGCCAAAGCCAGACAGAAGACGGTGGTTGTGAGTATTTTCATGGTGTGCTCCTTGGATTACCTTGTGGCTGTGATTCATTTCGTACCGGACGCTTCCCAATTCCCTGCGGGGCACAAGAAGGGGCCGCTCTTTTTTCGTATCAGACGGGAAAGAGCGGAGGCCGCCCATGCGCACAGAAAGAAGGCCGCGCCGTAGTCCAGAAGGAAAAGGGGGATGCCGTCGTTTTCGCTCCACGCCATGAAGGCGCTGCGCATCGTCAGGGGATACGCCAGTTCTCTTTGTATGAAGACGTATGCGCCATAGGATGCAATCACGATGCCGATGAGGGGGGACAATGCCTTGTGTCTGCACGAATGCGGCGGAAGCGCATAACGATTGAGCGTTGCGGACATTTTTTTCCAATAGAGTCCCAGATGTACCGCCGCGAGGAGGAAACTCCAGTGGGCGAAAAAGATATGCAGTGTTCTGGAAAAGAGTTCGCCTTTGAACCCCAGAAACGAAAATACGCTTTTGGAGATGACGGCGGCGCTTGCCAGAGTGCCGACAAAAAACAGCAGCAACAGAATGTTCAACAGAGCCCGGATGGAGCGGGCAGGGGGATAGGGGCCTTTGAACAGGGTTCCGTACCAGTGCCTGTTCAGCCATGTGTGCAGCAAGAACGCTCCGGTAAAAAGGACGCCCAGGATTTCATGGGGAATGTTGCCCGTATGGCGATCAGCCATGAGCAGCGGAAACAGGATGACCATACTGGCGTCAAGTAGAGGTTTTTCGGGTGTGCTTGCCGACATGCCGCCCTCCTTGTTCAGATTTTCTAAGAAAGAACGGAGGTCCGCCTGTCCGGGGGCGGATGGTCTCGAGGCCGTCCGGAGCTGGGGCGTTCCGGGTTTCTCCTTGTTTGGATACTACGGGCATGGCCTTGTGAACTGAAGATGCAATTCCCGCAAAAAGTTGCCTGTTCATGTCATGGTGGGCGAAGGGGGATAAAAAGGCCCGTGCCGCTGACGGCACGGGCCTTTCATCACATTACTTGCAGATTCCGCAGGTGGCGAAGTCATGGCGCGGCCCGTCGGGATGCTGGGAGGCGTCACGTCCCATTCCTTCCCAGTCGATGATGCCGGGCCGCTTGCCCGTCTCGGGATTTACGGGGTACTTGGCGTCGAGATCGCGGGTGGTGCCGAGATTGATGCCGTCGCTGCTGGCCATGAGCGCACCGGTGTTTTCGGCAAAGGAAGGGGTGGCGAAAGCGGCCAGAGAACAAACGGACAGGGCGGCGGCGAAGATGAGAGACTTGTACATGATGCTACTCCATGTATTTTTGAATGTAATGAACGTTGAGATGAAAAAACAAACATCATCTTGTGAAATTTATATAAGCATATAAAAGTATAAAAAACAGATACGATTCTCTATAATTCTTGCCTGATTATCTCATTGTAACTTTATAATCAAAAAAGGCATCATATTCGATATAAGAATATGATGCCTTGACAAAATATAAGAGTGATATTCGGTTTATACTATATGAAATACGCTGATACAATATTGAATTTATTACGTAGTATTGATGAATGGCATAAAAATATACAAAGATAGAGATTATTTAATGCTCAATACATCCCTAGGGCGATGGCTTCTCCTGCCTTAAAGGCGTTTGCCGAGCTCGTAGGCCCGTTCCGGAAACGGAGTGCCGTTGATTGCGCCGACGGGCCAGACGCCGGGAGCGATAATGCGGCCCGCGTCCTGCCAGCCGAGATATTCCAACAACACTTCGTAATGCGTGAGGATCGGGCTTGCCTCTCTCGGCGAGCCGTTGGCATACGTCATCAGCAACACAGCTTTTTTGGAGACATGAATGTCTCCGTTGATTGCGTAGAAACGGTCGATGACCGCTTTGAGCTGTGTTGAAATCCCGAAATAGTACATGGGCGTCGCAAAGGCCACCAGGTCGGCGGGGATGATCAGTTCACGAACGGTTTCGAAATCGTCCTTGAATACGCAGGGACCGTTCATGCCGCACGAGTTGCAGGCGATACAGGCATGTACGTTCTTCTGCGCGGCGTCAAAACGGTTGACCGCATGTCCGGCCTCTTCGGCCCCTTTGATGAAGTGCTCGGCAAGGGTGTTGGAGTTGCCGTTTTTTCGCGGACTGCCGGTCAGTACCAAAATGTTCATTTTTTCCTTTCTCCTTTCAGTCTGTGCCAGTGCCGGAGAGGAAGACAGCAAGGAGCCGCTCATGACGGCGCTTCCCGCTGCCGTGGCCGTCGCCGCCAGCGATGCCCTGATAAACTCTCTTCGATTCACAGTCGTTGCCTCCGGAATGTTTCCTTTTGTGCGCCCCGGTTGATGGCGCCGTTTGCCGCTCCCCCGAGTGCGGGAGAGTTGCCGGGCTACGGCGTTCCCATAACAGGGTATATAGCCGGAGCGAACGCTGAGGCGGAAGAGCCGATGCTCGCTTTTTATTGCCTGATTGTGTCATCGGCGGTCCCGCTCGGCAGAACCCCATTTCGTGCATGCTCCGGCATGCCTTTGCGCATGAGCGGCTTGATGCCGGATGCGGCATAGGTGATTCCCTGATGCCTGCATGCGTCCAGACACCGGAAGCAGGTTACGCACCGGCTTCCGTCTACCGTACGGCTGCCGACGTCGAGGCACGATGCCCTGCATGATTTTTCGCACAATCCGCACTGCACGCAGTTCGTTGGAACAAAGGCGATCCTGAAGAGAGAGACGCGGGCAAGCTGTCCCAAAACCGTTCCGACGGGGCAGAAGGTGTTGCACCAGAGCCGCCCCTTCTTCCATGCCATGAAGCCGATGACGGCGAAGGTCGCCGTTGCCGCGACCAGCGATGCGAAGCCCGCATTCCAGCCCCGCGCCGTTTCGGCTCCCGACAGGAAGTTCCAGAGCGCCCGCGTCATGGCTCCCGCATTCGCCGCCATTCTGCCGAACATGCTGTACGGTTCCAAAGCGGAAAAAAGCACGGGAATCCCGGCGAGAAACGCGGCGATGAAGACTATCAGCGCGACGGCGCGAATCCCGGACGGGGCGGGCATGAAACGGAACCGCCGCTTTCGGGCCGCCTTGGACACGACGTCCTGCAACACCCCCAGAGGACAGACGACCGAGCAATACACGCGGCCGAACAGCAGCGTCAGCAGAATCAGCGCGCCGACGGTGATGACGCTTCCGGCGAGAAGGGCGGGGACCAGCTGTATTTTGGCCAGCAGCTCCGCACCGGGAAAGCCCGGCGGCGTTTCCCGCGCCAGAAACAGGAGTAAAAATCCGCCCAGAGAAAGACTCGCAAAAAGGACTCTCAGCTTGTGCAACATGCCGTACCTCTGTTCCATGCCGGGCCTGCCGTCAGGTTCGGGAACGGCTTCAACGAAAGGGCTCGCGTCTTTCAAACAAGGTGCGCCGCCTTTTCCCGCCATCCGGCACAAGATTCAAAACATCTCCGCCGATCCCGATTTCGTTCCCGCCCGTTTGTGCGCCGGTTGCGGAGACGAAAGCGGCACACTTCGGACGATCCCGACGTTTCCTTTTCCGGCCCTACAACGGGGCGATGTATGGGAAGCATATAAGCAAAAGAATCTTGCCGGAGTATTGCGGACGGGAATCAGAATCTATCACGATGAAGTTCTGTCCGGCGTAATGTTGCAGGCTTGAAAGAATTTGAAACTGGTTCCCCGCCGACCGGCATGGTATGGAGAAAGAAAATCGGGCTTGGGCAAAAGCAAGGCCCGCTCCTTATCGTCACGTCACCTTGGATGCTGCAATGAACCAGTCAAAGAATGTACTGTCGCGCCGCCGGTTTTTGGCCTCGTATCTGGGGTTGGGCGTCGCCTGTGCGGCCTTGTTGCCGGAGACGAAGCCCGCGCATGCCTCCGTTCCGGCTCCCCGTCCGTCTGTGCGCCCCGCCCGGAATCTTCCCGTTCTGCCGCCGGGTGCCGTAAGCCTTGAATCCTACGGAAGCCGTTGTACGGGATGCCAGTTGTGCGTTTCCGCCTGTCCCCACCATGTCCTGCGTTCTTTTGATCGCGGTCTGGGGGCGCTTCAGCCCGCTTTGAGTTTTGAGAACGGCTATTGCCATCCGGAATGCGTCGCCTGCTCCCAGGTGTGCCCGACGGGCGCTCTACGCCCTGTCGCGGCCAGAGTGAAAAAGAGCACCCAGATCGGATGCGCCGTTCTGCACCCGGAACGGTGCCGCGTCAGGACGGAAGGGAAGGAATGCACGGAATGCGCCCGCCATTGTCCGGCAGGCGCGGTCATGCTGGTGGATGTGCAGGGGAGCAGGATGCCGCTGGTGGACGAGGAGCGCTGCACGGGATGCGGAGCCTGCGAGTTCCATTGCCCGGTGGGCCCTGAGCCAGCTATCCGCATCGAAGGGAACGCGATCCATGTGCGCGTGTAACGCGCATGCAATTCATTGAAGAAGGAGCAACAGCTATGAATGACGGCCGTTTTTTCCAAAAGGCGATTTCCCGGCGTTCCATCCTCAAGATGGCCGGTGCGGCGGCGGGGTCGGCTGCGCTGTACGGATTGGCCCCGGCGATGGCGACTGCCGCACCGGCTCCGTCCGGCTCTTTTCCGGTGGAATACCGCGAATTGCCGAAAGGCGGCATGAAGCTGAGCACGGTCGGCATAGGCGCGGGCAACCTGCGGTATACCTCGCCGGAGGAAATAGAGCGCGTTGTCGCGCTCGCCCTGGACCACGGCATCAATTTCATGGACATGCTTCTGCCATACGGACCGTTCCCGGAGATAGAGACGCTCGCCCGTTCCATTCGCAGCAGGCGGGATCAGGTCGTCACCCAGATGCACCTCGGCGCGCTTTTTCGCAACGGGCAGTACACGCGCTCCCGAAACGTCCGGCTGATACAAGACGAGATCGAACAGCAGCTGGACATGTTCGGCGGGTATTTCGATATCGGCCTGCTGCACTATGTGGATCAGGAGGATGATTTTGAAGAAATCATGAATGACGGCATGTTCGCCTACGCACAACGGCTGCAGAAGGACGGCAAGGTCCGGTCGCTCGGCTTCTCGACCCATTCCGTCAACATCGCCCGCAAGTTCATGGAAACGGGGGCGTTCGACATCTATCTGTTCAGCATCAACCCGGCCTATGATTTCGATTCCAGCGGCGGGCATCTGGCCTATTCACGGGAACGCGCCGAACTGTATCAGGAAACGGCCAGACGGGGCGTCGGGATAGTGTGCATGAAAACATACGGCGGCGGACGCCTGCTGGACGAGCGCACCTCCCCCTTCGGACGAGCCATGACCCCGGCGCAGTGCATCCAGTACGCGCTGGACAGACCGGCCGTTCTTTCCTGTCCGGTAGGCGTCAGCGGCGTGAGCGAAATGCAGAGCGCCATCGACTACTACAGCTCATCGCGCGAAGAACGGAACTATGGATTCATCGGAACGTTGCAGGACAAGGACGTGGCGGGAAGCTGCGTGTACTGCAACCATTGCCTCCCCTGTCCGGCAAATATCGATATAGGAGCGGCCATGAAATATTATGATCTCGCTCTGGCCGGAGATGAGTTCGCAAAGGACCATTACCGGAAACTGTCCAAAACGGCGGCTGATTGCATTTATTGCGGGCGGTGCGAGCCAAACTGCCCGTTCCATGTGGGCATTATGGATACGATGCGGAAAATGACGGCCTTTTTTGCCTGATTGTGAATGTTGAGCGTCCGATGCAGGGCAAATCCCGCCCTCGCGTCAGGGCATGAATCCATAAAAAACACTCCGATCCTCTTTGTAAAGCAAACTATGAACCGAAGAACTTTTCTCAAGCTGGCGGCAGGGGGAGCCCTTTTGGCCGGAGGCGTCGGAGGAGGGGCCTGGAGCTTCCTCCAGCACCCCAAGTTCGGCGCTTTGCCGGAGGGCCCGGAACTGTCGCGGATCCTTGCTTCGCCGCACTATGCGAACGGCGTGTTCCATAATATGGTTTCCGGGCCTGTTTTGA
>CAUHBW010000075.1 GCA_959604115.1 uncultured Bilophila sp.
TTGAAGCTGCCATCAAGGCTAATACCCCGGAAGCGGCTGATTCCAGCTTTGATCCCCTCACCGGTGTGAAGACCTATGATGCCCTGACTGATGCTCTGGATGCTCAGAGAAACGGTAATCTGGCTGAAAAGTATGCCCTTAACGCGGCTAATGATGCCGGTGACGTCACTGTGGCCGAGCAGGCCGCTCTGAAGGACTTTGTTGCCGGAGCCACCAACGGTACCGATTACGCCAATGCGACCATCGCCTACCATCTGGACGACACGGTTGCGAATATCGCCAACGTGGCCGGTTCCATTCTGCAGAATTCCACCGAGGGGTATGACATCACCGACTCCGTCGCCAACATCGCCGCTGATGGCACTAGTACGATTGCCAAAGCACAAGACGTTACTGCGACCGTTTCCGGAGATGTCTCCGTGGTTTATACGGCTACGGCGTTCGCAAATATGAAGGCTATTGATGCCTACGATACTACGGGTCTTGCTTCCGACAAGGTCGCCAACATCACGATTGACGCCAGCGCCCAGACCAAGGACGTTACCATCAAACTGAGTGACATTAAGGCTGTCGATGAAAACGTTACCCTCTCCGCCACCGGCGGGACTGGCAACGATTTTCTGCAAGGCAACGATTCCGACAACACTCTGGTTGGTGGTAATGGAGCTGACTGGCTGGTTGGCGGCAAGGGTGCCGACGTTATCTTTGCCGGCAGCATGACCTCGCAGAATGCGGGCAAGGTTTACGCTGAAGGTTCTGACACCATTGTTGCTGGTGCCATCAACGCCGACTTCGTCAATGTGTTCTTTGGCCCCGACGCTAACAGTAACTGGATCGATCCTACTGTTCAGACGAACTTCTTCAAGGGCCACAACATTGTTGAAGGCCGCGAAGGCGACGATATTCTCGTTGCTTCTACTGGTAAGGATCTCTTCCTGTTCCAGACCGGAGGTGGAGGGAATACCGGCAAGGCGCAGGAGCTGACCTTCAAGGAACTGGGGACTGATACCATCCACAACTTCACCGTGGGTGAAGACGTTCTGTTCATTATGGATCAAAGCGAAAACGGGGCTGGAGACACTCCGACTGGGATCAACCACAAGTTCTCTGCCGGTTGGACGGCTGAGGATGTCAACAAGGCAGATAATGTCACTCTGGCATGGAATGATGACGCCCATACTTCGGCTACGGTTACCGTACATGGTACCTTTGTTGCGGGTAGCACTGAAGGTGATCTCGTCATCAATCTCGTCGGCGTTCAGGGTGCCGATGCCAGCACGACGGTTGCCGACCTCTTTGGTCTCGCTCAGGCGACTGCCTAACTGCCAGCAGCCTTAACTGACTAACAAAAGTCCCCGGCTTCAACATGTTGAACCGGGGACTTTTCTTGCTTTCGGCGGGAAGGGATCTCACGTCGAACACGCCTTGCTCTTTGAGGAAAACTGTGCCGCGCTCTCACCTAGGGAGAGCCGGTTCAGCGACCGTGCGACCGCCCGACAGCGTTTTCCCTCGTTCACGGAATCGCCTTATTTTTGCTCGAGCCCCTTCACGTTGATGTGGTGTTTGCGGATTTTCGACCAGAGGGTGCTGGGGTTGAGGCCGAGCAGTTCGGCGGCGCCGTCCTGTCCGGAAATTTTCCCGTTCGTGAGGGTGAGGGCCTTGATGATGTGGTTGACGGTCACCTCGTTGAAGGTCTGGAAGGGTTTGTCTCCGTCCATGATCCGTTCGGCGGGGCGCTCATGGCGGGGGGTGGATTGGTCGTCCCCGCTTTCGGAGACGATGTTCAGGAAGCTGTCCACGAGCACGGGCTGGATGCAGGAGCAGACGTCGTGATGTTCCTGCGTATAGCAGTCTTTCCCGATGGAAATGAGCGCGAAAAGAACGGTGGAGTCTTTCAGCAGATTGTACCTGATCGGGATATAGATGGCCGAGGTTTCCATCCCGTAGATCTTGTTGTGCAGCTCGGAAAACACGCAGGTTTCATGCCCCGTATACACCTTGATGCTGAATGCGCCCTCGCTGAAAAAGTGCTTCTCCGTTTTCATGCGTAGCATCAGATCGGGAGCAACGGTGAGCTTGTCGCCGAGCGACAGCGCCGGAACGGGATTGTACTCGGAGAGCTTCGTGACGGTGTTCCCCCGCGAGCTGACGAGAAACAACGCGGAAATGGGCATGTACATGGAAAGAAACATGGCGACTTTTTTTGTAAAGAAATCCACCGATTCGTTCACGAACAGGGAACCGATGCACTTCTGGAACAAATCTTCGGGCGTGTACTTCATGGTTTGAACAGCTCCTTGGCGAGAAGACGGTATGCGCAGTTTCATGCCCCGCTCGCGCGGCATGGCCCGCGAACAAACAATACGGCAGGCAACACAGGAAAAGAAGCATCCGATGAGGCCTTTACGTTGCCATCGGCATGACATGCGATATTTCATCATCAGTATAATATGAAAGGAAGAAAAACCATTCTTTTTTTAGCGGCATGAAATACGGTTTCTCTTCCGAAACACTTTATATGAGACAGAAGATTGCCGAGATCAAAACACGCGTCGCACAAAAATATCGTTTAATGACAAAAAGAAACGTTCCTTCCGTACGAACTGATCGGCAATGGCGCGAAAGGGAAACTATTCATAATAACAAAAAAACGCGAGAGAACTTCATATTGAATTGTCGCCTTCACCGGGAGGTCGGGACTCTCCCCGACGTTTCGGAAGATGTTTTCGGGAACGATCAGCGAAACCGGCGTCCCGCGCGGACCTATGCCCTTCATCAGACAAAACGCCGGCGGGACGTAATATCCCACCGGCGTTTCATTTTTTCCGCCCGTGCCCTCCGAAGCGCCCCGAGGCGGTACGGTTTTCGTTGCGGCTTACGGCAGCATGAAGCTCAACGGACCGGCCTGAAGATAGGTGAGCACGCAGAGCACCAGCGTCATGGCGATGCTGTGTCCTATGGTGAAGCGGAAAAGGTTGCCTTCCTGCCCGACCATGTTCGTGGCGGCCGTGGCGACGGACAGGGACTGCGGCGAAATCATCTTCGCGGTGACGCCGCCCGAGGCGTTGGAGGCCACGGCAAGTTCGGGAGACATGCCCACGGCGGTCGCGGTGTCCTTCTGCATGCCGCCGAACAGCGCGCAGGACGAAGTATCGGAACCCGTCAGGAACACGCCGAGCCAGCCGAGCAGGGGCGAGAAGAACGGGAACAGGCTGCCCGTGTGCGTGAACGCGAGGCCGAGCGTGGAGCTCATGCCCGAATAGTTCATCAGGTAGGCGAGGCCGAGGATCATGGCGATGGTCAGGATCGGGAAGGTGAGCTGGCGCAGCGTCCGCATGAAGCAGGCGACGGCCTTGCCGAAGCCGTAGTCGGGCATCATCGGCACGGACACGAGCCCGGACAGCAGGATGGCCGTGCCGCCCGCGGACAGCCAGTTGAACGCGAAGGTCGCGCCGTACAGGCTGTCCTGCGCCACGATGGGCGCGGTCTTCATGACTTCACCGTGCAGGCCCGGCCAGCCGAAGCTGAGATTCGCGCCCGGAACCGCGTTCAGGATGCTCTTGAACTGCGGCAGGCCCCAGAAGAACACGAACACCGCCAGCACGATGTAGGGGCCCCACGCCCGGAGCACGACCGAGGCCGGATAGCCCGATCCGGAAAGATTGGATTCGGGTTCCCCCTCAAAGCGGAACGTGCGCGACGGCTTCCACACCTTGAGCAGCAGCACGAGGCCGACGATGGTGGCGATGGCGGAACCGATGTCCGGCAGGGTCGGGCCGTGGTAGTTCGCCAGCAGGAACTGCGCCCCGGCGAAGCACACGCCGCCCACCACGATGGCGGGCAGCACCTCCATGCTGCGCCTGAAGCCGCACATGGTCACGCACACCCACAGGGGCACGATGAGGGCGAGAATGGGAAGCTGGCGGCCCGCAATGGCGCTGACCGTCATCTGATCGAGGCCGGACACCGAGGCGGCCACGATGAGCGGCACGCCGATGGCCCCGAAGGCGACCGGAGCCGTGTTCGCGATGAGCGCGATGCCCGCGCCCCACAGCGGGGTGAAGCCGAGCCCGACCAGCATGGCCGCCGCGATGGCGACCGGGGTGCCGAAGCCAGCCGTGCCTTCAATGAAGCAGCTGAAGGCGTAGGCGATGAACAGGGCCTGCAGCCTGCGGTCGTCGGTCAGCCGGGCCAGCGAATCCTTGATGATCTCGAACTCGCCCGATTCCACGGTCATGTTGTACACCCACACCGCCGTGATCACGATCCAGACGATGGGGAACAGGCCGAAGGCCGCGCCGTTCAGAGTTGAGCTGATCGCCAGCGAAACGGGCATTCCCCACACGGCCACGGCGACGATCAGCGCGCCGGCAAGCCCGGCGACGGCGGCGATATGGCCTTTCGCCTTCCGTACCGCGAGCATGTAGAAAAGGATGATCAGCGGAATGGCCGCAAGGCACGCTGACGTGACCACGCCCCCCACAGGCGCGTATTGCTGAATCCAAGGCATAAGCCCCCCTCATGATGCTTGACGGGGCGAGACTCCCCGTGTGAAACGGTTCGCGGTTTCCCATGAAAAGACCGCGTGTTGCGGGCCTTCCGATGGCGGAGGCCCATTTTTTCTCTACGCGGGAGAGGCTCGGGCGAGAAATGAAAATTTTCCATCAAATCCATTCCAAAAAGGAATAGTTATTTCATCCTGCTAGATTATCAAAAGATTCTCCGGAAAAATGTTTTTCGGCGTCCTTTACCGTACCCGCGAAAGCGGGCAAAAAGTAATGCATCGACGGCGGTTATCGCCGCAAACCTGTTTTGAACGGCTATGCGAGGTGTGCAACGTGAACGACAACAAGGCTACGGGCTGGAAAATACCGCTGTTGTTCTGCGGTGTTGTTCTGGGCATCGTCTGCATCGTCTCCCTGTTCCGGGGCGGGACGGCCACGCCCCCGGCGGTTCCCGCATCCCTGCTGCATCGCGCCGAGGCCATTGCCATCGACCTCGACGCCGACGCGGAAGGCAAGGCGTGGAAAGCGCGCATCGCCTCCGCCGCCGGCGGCTTTTCCGCAGTGCAGACCAAGGACGCCAATCTGGAAAAACTGATCCTAACGGCGCTTGAAGCAAGGCGTTTCGACGCATCCTGCACGGCGGCAGTGCTGATCAGAGACGATTCCCTGCGTGACGCCCTGCTCGATCGCATCCTCGAAACGTCCGCCGCCGAGTGCGCCTCCCTCCCCTGGGGCGTCCTCGCCGCGCACGGCATGCGCGATCCGAACGCCCAGACCGCCGCCCACGCCCGGCTCACCCGCGCGTGGGAAACATGCCATGAAGGAAAGGAATAGAAACCGGAAGGGCAAACGTTGCGTACGCGCCGCCCGCGATCGCGGGGAGGGCTGTTCTTAAGGCAAGATGCGCTGAAATTTTTTGGAAAACAGCGGCCCGGAAGAGGGCAAAAGCCGCACGAAGGCTGTGGTGGAAAGACCTTTGTTTACACTCGGGCCTTTTCACGATAACCTGAAAAGATTGCACGGAGCAAGTATCCCTTTCCGTAACCTGTTTTTTTATACAAAACCGTATGCGTATTCCATTCGCTCGCCTTGCGCTCCCCGTACTCGTATGGGCCGTTGTGTACGCCACCCATGCCCTTCTGGGGTATTATCATGATGATTATGCCTATGCGGGGCTGACGTATTTCTATAGCGTCGAGGGGCCGTACAGCGAACGGCTGACGCTGTTCAACTACGTCAACTACCTCTATCAACATTATATGGGATGGGGCGGGCGCATCGTCGCCTTCGGGATAGCCATTCCCTTCATGCACGCCGGGCCCTCCGTCTTCTGGTTTGTCCAGTCTCTTCTCGTCACGGGCATTTTGTGTTTTGGGGCGTCCATCGCGTCCCGATTCACCGCCAAAGAGGACTTCCCGCAAACGCTGCTGTTCCTGTTGGCGAGCTACATGTCCATGAGGATAGCGCTCGTTCGGGACGGCCTTTACTGGGGAGCCGCCTCCGTGCTCTATGTCTGGCCGATGTTCTTTCTGCTCTGGGCCATTTTTCTCACCATGCGGGAACCGTTGCGAAAAACAGATATCGCCCTCGCCGCCATGCTGTTCTTCATCGCCTCGGCCTCTTCCGAACCGTTTTCCCTGTATGCGTTCGCGTTCGTGGGAATGCGCCTGCTGGTGGATGTTTTTGAACAGAAAAAACGGTTCCTTCCCAATCTGCTTTGGCTCTCAACCTCGCTTGCCGGTTTTTTGTTTTGCTTTCTGGCCCCCGGCAACCTCAAGCGGGCGATGAGCGTTCCGGATCAGAGCATCCCCCCTCTGGCGGATTTGTTCGGTGGCATCCCTGATGCCTTTGTCTGGACAAAAATTGCCTTTCCCCTGTTTTACACGCAGCCCCTGTTCTTTTTCACCCTGTTCGCGCTTTGTTTCTATGCGCTGCGCATAGGCATGGCCAAAGAAAAAGATTATTGGCGGCTTCTTCCCTTTGTCGCGGCCTGTTGTGCGACAACCTGCCTTTTTCTGCTCCCTGCCGCCAGAAGCCCCCGCGTGGCCATGCCGTTCATCCTGACGCTTCCCATCATCGCGGCACCGGCTCTGAACGTCCTCCTCAAAAAACTGCCGGGAAAACTCCTGCCCGCTCTTTGTCTTCTCGGAATCGTAGGGTATGGCCTGAGCAACTACATCCCCATCTGGAAGGGCTACCGGGCGAACTACGACACCATCGTCGCAAACGACGCCATCCTGTCGGGCTACAAGGCGGGAGACACGAGCGTCGTGCTCAAAAAACTTCCGAACGAGCAATATGCGAATGCCATGCCCTATGATCCCGGAACGGACTATGTTGCGGTCTTCATGAAGCAATACTACGATATTCCTCTGGATATCCCTCTCATCTTCAAATGAACGGTGATCCCATGAAAACAGTCTCCCTTATCATCCCCGCGTACAATGAGGAGGAAGCCATTCCGTATTTTCTCGAACGGATTGCCCCCCTTCTTGATGCCGAGCCCTATGCGTTTGAAATGATTTTCATTGATGACGGCAGTAAGGACAGGACGCTGGAAATCCTGCTCGAAGCCCGCCGGAAAGACCCGCGCATCAAGATCATCGAACTCGCCCGGAACTTCGGCAAGGAGCTGGCCATGACCGCAGGGTTCCACGCGGCTTCGGGCGACGCCGTCGTTCCCATGGACGTGGACCTGCAGGATCCGCCGGAGTTGCTTTCGGATTTTCTCCGCAAATGGGAAGAAGGGTATGACGTCGTGCTCGGCGTCCGCAGGCAACGGGAGTCGGACACGACGTTCAAACGGATCACAGCCGGTCTTTTCTATAAGATATTCAACATCCTGTGCGGGAAAAGGCTTGTTCCCAACGCCGGGGACTACCGCCTGATGAACCGGGCCGCGCTCGATGCCCTGAACAGCCTCCCGGAACGTGTCCGCTTCACCAAAGGGCTGTATGCCTGGGTGGGCTTCAAACAGGCCACGGTGGAGTACGACAGGCCGCAGCGGGTCGCGGGAAGCACCAAATGGAACGCGTGGAAACTGTGGAACTTCGCGCTGGACGGCATTACGAGCTTCAGCACGCTGCCTCTGCGCATCTGGAGCTACCTCGGCATGGTTGTGGCGCTGTTCGGCTTCGGCTATGCGGCGGTGCTGATCCTGCGGGCGCTGTTCTTCGGCGTGGATGTCCCCGGCTACACGTCCATCATGGTCGTCGTGCTCGTGCTCGGCGGGACCATTCTGGTTTCCCTCGGCGTCATCGGGGAGTACCTCGGGCGCATCTTTGAGGAAAGCAAAGGCCGCCCGCTGTTTATCGCGAGATCCTACATCGGTTTCGACAAACGGGACGATTCCGTAACGCGCCATGACTAGAACCTCGGCGCAGGCATTCCTGTATCTGCAGGCTTCCATCATCGGCACGCTCTGCAACTTTTTCTCACGGTTTGCCTTTTCGGAATGGTTCAGCTTCGGCGTCAGCGTCGTTCTGGCCAATTACGTCGGCATGATCATCGTGTTTTGCCTCTCGTACAAGCGCGCTTTCGGCGTCAGCAAGGCCACCGTACCCATGATGCTCCGCTTTGCGCTTGTGGCGCATGTGGGGCTGGTCGTCGTCTGGGCCGTGTCCACGGGGCTCTTTTTTCTCATCCAGTGGCTGTTGCCCCCGTTGCTTTCCCAGACGGAAGCCCTCCGCACGCTGGAGGCTCTTTTCCCCGGCTGGAGCGGAACCCCGTCCCTTGCCGGATGGATTCCCAGACTGACCGAGGGAGGGTGCCACGGAACAGGAATTTTGGCCGGTTTTCTGGTCAATTTCTTCGGGCACAAACTGTTCAGCTTCGCCCATTACGAACCCGCCAGCTCATGAGACAGAAACGCTCCCGGTGATTGTCGGGAGCTTTTTTATTGCCCTCGAGCGACTGCCGTTCGTCCACCCAATCCTGACCTCGCTGATGTCATGACGGATCATTGACAATGTGTATACATATACATACATTCGGGATGAATCTTTTCATGAAGGAGGCTTGTATGCCCAACGTACAGATCCGCGTGGATGAAAACTTGAGAACGCGGGCTCAGGCCGTGGCTCAGGGGATGGGACTCGATCTTTCCACCGCTGTGAGGATGTTTCTGACGCAGATGGTGCGGGAAAACGGGTTGCCCTTCCGGCCTTCCGCAGACCCGTTTTTCAGCGCCGCCAATCAGGAACATCTGGAAAAGGTCGTGGCCGATTTGAAGGCAAGCACGCGTTGTTCCGCCCATAACCTCATTGAGGACTGACATGCTGGTCTGGCACGACGCCGCATGGGAAGAGTATCTTTACTGGCAGTCCCAAGACAAAAAGACGCTCAAGCGCATCAATCTTCTCATCAAGGACATAGAACGGAACCCTTACGAGGGGATAGGAAAACCGGAACCTCTGAAAGACAACCTTTCGGGCTTTTGGAGCCGCAGGATTGACGAGGTGAACCGCCTTGTGTACCGCCTGCACGGCGATCAGATTCAGATCGCCCAGTGCAAGGGGCATTACGACGACTGACGGCGTCTTTCTTTTCGTATCCCCACCGGCTTCCGACCGAACAAAAACAAAAGCCCCGCCCCTCCGTTGAAGGAAGGGCGGGGTTGTTTTAGGCCGTGTTCAGGCGTGAGCCTGAGAGGATGCTAGGCGGTAAAGACAAAGTTGTCGTCGGTGAGATCTGCTCCCTTAACACCCTGCAAAAGAATCACAGAGTCGGCGTCGGCATCCCACTGTCCGTTTCCGTCAGCGTCGATGAAGACGAAACTGTCAGTGCCATTGGTCGCCACCACAACGCCCTTCGTGACATTGTCCGTGCCCTTGAAGAACGTAGCCGCGTCGTTCGCGGAAATCGTGAAGGTCGCGGTCTCTCCCGCGCCCTTTATCGTCACGGCATCGGTGTCGCCAAAAGCCGCTACCTTACCCTTGAAGCCAAAGTCCGTGAGGTCAAGCACATCGCTGTTAGCGGCTCCAGCCGTAAACGCGATCACGTGGTCAAACGCGTCAGCCGTGGAGTCGCTCTGAGCGGTCAGCTTGATGGTATCACCCTTGGCAGAGCTTGCCGTCAAATCAATCTTGTCCGCACCAGCGCCCCCGATAATGGTGTTCGCAACCGCACCGGTGGTAATCGTATCATCGGCGGAGCCACCGGTGATGGTCATATCCTCAGTCGTGTGGGCAACTGCATTAATTACCAGCTTGCCGGTGGCTTCGGAACCGTCAATTTTGGTCAGTGCGGCGCTCACTCCGGTGGTCAGATCAAACGCCTGATCACCGTCGATGGTGATGGTGTCGAGGCTGGTAACAGTGCCCAGCGTAGCTGCGTTGTGGGTGTCGTCCGGGTCCGTCACCAAGCCATTGGAGGTGATGTTCAATTCCTTGGCATTCGTGTCCAGATTGTCGATCTGGGAGCCGGTGGCAGCCGTAGCGGACTCGTTGTCAAACGTCACATTGACGCTGGCGTCCTTTGCAGCCGCAGCCTTGGTGGAAAGCTGGAGAGAAAGCGTGTTGTCACCAGTGGCATCTTCAATACCCTTCACGGACACAGTGCTGTCATTGGCAAGGCCGGTGAGGGTCACGGTAGCGCCATTAGCTCTGGCATTCAGGTCCGCCTTGTAGCTGGTGATGCCGCTGATGCCGGTGGCGACATTATAGACCGTCTCACCAGCAGCAGTCGAACTGCCGATAGCCGCCAGCGTCAGAACTTCAAAGTTGGTGAACAGCGCGCTCTGTTCCTTGCTCAACGCAGTGCCGCCAAAGTTGTTCAGGACCAGCGTGTCTTCGCCTTCGCCGCCGTCGTAGGTGGAGCCGGTTTTACCGAGAACCGAGAGAGTCAGCGTGTCGTCGCCAGTACCGAGATCGATAGTGGCTTTCTGAGTAGCAACGCCAGCAAAGGCAATCGTGTCAGCTCCCTTGGAGCCGGTGTAGGCGAAAGCCTTGGCGTCAAGCTGAGCCTGAGTGAAGGAAAGGTTCAGGTCGCCGGTAGCAGCGGAAGCGTCAACGCTCTTGAGATGCCCAACGCCGGTCCCCACAGCAACCGCAGCTTTGCCGTCAGAGGTTTGGGCGAGAGAGCCGTCGCCGGTGATGGTCAGGGAGGTCATGGCTTCGTTAGCCAGCGTTTCCAGAACGTTCTTGCCGGAGAGATCAAGGTTCTGGGCTTCGATCGTATTAGCAGCGGTAGACTCCACCGTGACGGACGTCATGTTCACGCCGTTCAGAGCCACGGTAGCGGCATCGGCGGTGCCGTCGGCCTTGGTGAAGGTCACGCTCTGAGTACCAGTGGAGGTGCCGCCGAAGCCGACCTTGGTGGTGAGCTGGGCGGTGGTCATCACATCAGTAACAGCCGCGTTCTGCCACACTTCTTTGACGTCGGCGTAGGCGGAAACATCAAGAGCACCAAGAACCTGATGATTGACGATTTCCACGTTCTTCATGGTCACGCCGGAGAAGCTTCCGCCGTAGACGTTCAGGGTATCCGTACCCGCGCCGCCGTCGATGTTGTCGCCGGGGTTCAGGGTAGGCTTGTTGCCGTCCACAACAAAAGCGTTGATCACATCATCGTTGGAAGTTCCCACCACGGTGTCGGCATTGACGGTCAGAGCATAGGTGCCGCCCTGTTCGTCGGAGGGCACTTTCTGGTCGTCGGCGACGGGGAAGGTGGCGCCTTCGGCGACTTCGCCTTCGCCCTTTCCGCCGTAGGTCAGGTAGTGTTCCAGAACGGTCATGCCAGCGTCGGAAATGGCTTTGGCGACGCTTTCAGCGGTCCAGTCCCCGCCCATGGCGGCGGCCTTCGCGGCAAGGTAGGCGTCGGCGTCAAAGGCGTTGGAGGGATTCACGCCTTCGTTGGAACCGTACTGGACGTAGTGGGTCCAGGCGTTCATGCCGGCTTCATTGATGAGAGCCTTGACGTTGGCGATCTGGAGTTCGGTCACGGCAGAGGGTTCCACGCCGTAGAACTGCGCGGCCTTGGCGGCGTAGTATTCGCTGGGGTTGAAGTCGGCGTTGGGGGCCACCTCTTCAGCGGCACCGTACTGAACGAAGTGGTCATACGCGCCGTCTTCACCCAAGAAACCGTTCTGGGCAAAAGCGTCGACGAGTTTGCTCACGGTCCAGTTGCCCTCGGGGTCGGCCTTCTGCATCTGAGCCAGCTTGGCGCCCATGTAGAACTCGTAATTGAACCAGGAAGGAGTAGCCATTGTGTTTATCCTCCGGAGGATAATAAAAAGTTGAACATGCCCTTTTTTTCCGGCCCCATGCCGAAGAAAGAGCTTGGACAGATTCCCCGAGCTCCGCAAAGCGGCTTGCGGACGGGGCGGACCCTTTG
>CAUHBW010000076.1 GCA_959604115.1 uncultured Bilophila sp.
GTTCAGCGCCGCCGTGGACTTTCTCGGCACCCGGCCCTTTGTGGACAAGGAACGGATCGGCGTCATCGGCATTTGCGGCAGCGGCAGCTTCGCCATCAGTGCAGCCAAGATTGATCCGCGTCTGAAGGCCATCGCCACGGTCAGCATGTATGACATGGGCGCCGCCAACCGGAACGGCCTCCGGCACGGCATGACTCCGGAACAGCGAAAGAAGGTTCTCGAAGAGGCGGCGGCCCAACGCTATGTGGAGTTCACCGGAGGCGAAACCAAGTACACCAGCGGCACCGTCCATGAGCTGACGGAAACCTCCACGCCCATCGAACGGGAATTCTATGCCTTCTACCGCACGCCGAGGGGCGAGGTGACCCCGGAAGGGTCGTCCCCCCTGCTCACCACCCACCCGACGTTCACCAGCAACGTCAAGTTCATGAACTTCTATCCGTTCGCGGACATCGAGACGATTTCACCGCGTCCCCTGTTGTTCATCGCGGGTGAAAACGCGCATTCCATCGAGTTCAGCGAAGACGCCTACAGGCTGGCGGCGGAACCGAAGGAACTGGTCATCGTTCCGGGCGCGGGCCATGTGGACCTGTACGATCGCGTGAGCCTCATCCCCTTCGACAAGATTACGGACTTTTTCACCAAGAACCTGAAGTAATCTCTAAAAAACGACGAGGGAACCCGCCGCTCCCCGGTCGAGTTCCCTCGTCATACGCAAGGCCAAGAACATGCAGAACGCCGTCTTTCAAACCGGCAATCCCCGCTGATCGGCTGTCTTTTTCCCGTTTATGGGCACCATGCCCCTGATTTCAGCCGAATTCATCCCCGTAAGCCTGCTGACGCCCATCGTCCGCGACCTCGCCGTATCCAATGGCATGACCGGACAAACGGTCACGCCGGCGGCGGGGATCAACGTCATGGCGACCCTGATGATCGCGATCAGCTTTTCACTCTTCGCCAAGGCGGCGGGTCGCAAAGCCTGAACCGGCCCCTTCGTCCTGACGCCGCTCCCCACGTTCGCTTCAACCGCCGAGACCTTACGGAGCCGCAACGCCGCTGGGAAACGGTTGGGCACGGCGTCGCCTACGCCTTGCGGGACGGGATGCCGAGAGCCTTCATCTTGAGGTACAGCGTGTTCCGGGAAAAGCCGAGCAGCTTGGCGGCCCGCGTCTTGTTGCCGCCGGTCACCGTCAGCGCGGACTCGATGGCCCGCTTTTCCGTTTCCTCCTGCATGGCCTGAAACGAAAAGTTTCCCTGCACCTCGACGGAGGGCGTTTCCCCCCGCTGTCCCGAAAGCAGACGTTCGGGCAGATGGCGCGGGGTCAGCTCCAGTTCGTCCTCATCCATGCAGCAATAGGCATAGGCGAGCACGTTCTTGAGTTCGCGGATATTGCCGGGCCAGCGATACCGCATGAACAGTTCGAGTACTTCCGGCGACAGATGCACCTCAAGCGCTTTCTGCGGGCCGCAGATGCCCTCGATAAGCTGCATGATCAGGGCCGGAATGTCGCCCCGGTGCTCACGCAGCGGCGGAAGGCGCAGTTCGAGAATGTTCAGCCGGTGATACAGATCCTCCCGAAACTGCCGTCTGCGCACCAGCTCGGGCAGGCTTCGGTTGGTCGCCGCGATCAGCCGGAAATCCGAATACTCGCTCTCGCCCATGCCGATCTTCTGGATTTCGTTGCTCTCCAGAACGCGCAGGAGCTTGGCCTGCAAGTGCAACGGCAGCTCCCCTATTTCATCAAGAAAAATCGTACCGTTGTTCGCCAGCTCGAACTTGCCCTTCTTTCCCCCCTTCTTCGCGCCCGTGAAAGCTCCCTCCACGTAGCCGAACAGTTCCGACTCCGCCAGCTCCCGAGGCAGCGCGGCGCAGTTCACCGAGACGAACGAGCCGTTCGCGCGCGGGCTTGCCCTGTGGATCGCCTGTGCGAACAGTTCTTTGCCCGTACCGCTCTCTCCAAGGATGAGTACCGGCTCCCGGCTGCGCGCGAACCGGACCCCCATTTTCTTGAGTTCCTGCATGGCACTGGTGTCGCCCACCAAGTCCTCGAACGTGCGCAACCCGCCGCCGTGTGTCGGCTCCTGCGAAATGAAATACCCGGACTTGCGCTTGAGCTGCTGAAGGCCGCGCAACAGTTCGTCAATGCGGCTGTTTTCGTGCGTCGTGGCAATGACTTCCGATACGCAGCACACCAGATTCCCGGCATCGTCCACAATCGGATACCGGCGGCACAACGCTTCGATGCCATTGTAGGAAATGCTGGCGACCGTGTTGACCCGCCGTGTCGCCAACGAACTGAGCACGCCCGCCTTGCCCGTACGGAACAATGCATCGATCTTCTTGCCCACGGCGGACTCCGACGGGTCCATACCGTAAATCTCGTAACAGGACTTGGAAAGATAGCGGACCGTTCCCGTAGGGTCCGTAATCGAAATCCCGATACTCAAGGCATCAAGCATACGGAGAAACAAGGGGTCTTCAAGCAGGCGCGTGAAGTCCTCATCCGAGGTAATGGAGAAAGGGATATTCATGACAACCTCATAGCCCCTGCGGCGGGGTACGGTAGGACACTTTTGTCATACATATAGGACAATATTTATTAAAAATACAATACATTCGATATGATACACACATTGTCCTACAATACTGACAAATGACACTTCTGTGAAGTCCTTTGCGGACCAACTCCCTGATTTTTCAGGACGCGCTTTTTCTGGAACAGGGCTTGCAATTTTCATGACAAATCCACGCCCCACAGGGCCCGGCCTCGCGTCAACCTCAAAGACGGAGTTTTGTCATGGGAAGCGGTTTTGAAAATCTCATCCTCTTCGGCCTCCTTTCGCTGATGCTGCTCATCGGCACGTTCCTGCGCGCCAAGGTCAAGCTGTTCCAGACCTATCTGGTGCCGGCCAGCATCATCGGCGGCCTCATCGGATTCGCCATCGTCTCGACGGGCTGGCTCAAGTTCGGGAACTGGGAGATCACGAGCACCAGTTTCAACTGGTTCCTGTTCCACGCCTTCAACATCAGCTACATCTCGCTGCTGCTCACCCGGCCTCGGGGCGACCAGCAGCACACCTCGAAGGATATCGTGCGCGGCGGCATGTGGCAGACGCTCATCTGGACCATCAGCCTCCCGGCTCAGGCGCTCATCGGCGGCGCGGTGATCTGGCTCTACAACCTCGTCACCGGCAACAGCCTGAGCGAGTTCATCGGCATGATCGCGACCCACGGCTACACGCAGGGTCCCGGACAGGCATACGCCTTCGGCACTCTCTGGGAAAAGGGCGGCATCGCCGACTGCGCCACCGTCGGGGTCATCTATGCGGCGCTCGGCTTCCTGTCGGCGGCCATCGTCGGCGTTCCCATCGCCCGCTGGTTCGTCCGTAAGGGGCTCAACGCCAACAAGTCCGGCGCGTCCATGACCCACGAATTCCTCACCGGCGTCATGGACGAGGGTTCCAAGGCCACCAACGGCCGCGAAACCACCCACGCCTCCACCATCGATACGCTGGCCTTCCATCTGGCCCTCGTCGGCATCGTCTACCTCGTCACCTACGCCGAATTGAGCTGGGTCGAGGCGCACATCAAGCCGTTCTTCGATCAGTACAAGTGGCTCAAGGGCTTCGGCGCGACCCTCAGCATGCCCATGTTCTTCATCCACGGCCTCATCGTGGCGTGGCTGCTCCGCACCCTGCTGCTCAAGTGCGGCGCGGGCAGACTCATGGACCCCGTCGTTCAGACCCGCATCACCGGCACCGCCGTGGACTATCTGCTTACCGCAACCCTGATGTCCATCCACCTCGTGGTGCTCAAGCACTACATCGTCCCGATCTTCCTCGTGGCCTTCACCGTGACCCTGTTCACGCTCGCCCTCAACCTATGGTTCGGACGCCGCACCAACTACGGCCCCGAGCGCGTGCTCTGCCAGTTCGGCTGCTGCTGCGGCTCCACGGCCACCGGTCTGCTCCTGCTTCGCATCATCGATCCCGACTTCAGCACGCCCGCCACACTCGAACTCGCCTTCTTCAACGTGGGCATCCTCGTCACCTGCGCGCCCGTCCTGTATTTCTTCGCCCCCGCCTTCTACACCTTCACGGGCATGGAAATCCTCATGATCTACGGCACGATCACCATCATCGCCACCGCCGCCATGTTCGCCCTCCGACTGGTCGGGCAAAAGCAGTGGTAGCGTTCCGCCGTCCCTCCAACCTCACCCCTCACCGCCACGATCGAAAGGCTTTCAACAAGGAACAACGCCATGCTCACGAAGACGTGTACGATCATCACCTGCCCGGAAATCCTCACAATGGATGACGAACACCCCACCGCCGAAGCCGTCTGCATCAGCGAGGAAACCATTCAGGCCGTGGGTACGCTGGCGGAACTCCGGGCTTTCGCTCCGCAGGGAACCGCCGAAATCCACTTCAAGGAAGGCGTGCTCCTGCCCGGGTTTATTGATTCGCACAGCCATCTGTCCATGTACGCACAGTGTCGTACGCAGTTCTTCTGCAACAACGACTACGGGACCGTCGGAAATCTGCTCGCGGCGTTCCGCGAACACGCCGCCGCGCGGTCCGATGCCGAGTGGGTTCTCGGGTACTGCTACGACGATACGGGACTTGCGGAACAACGCCATCTTACCCGGCATGATCTCGATGCGGTCTGCGCCGACCGTCCCGTCTTCGTTTCGCACATCACCAGCCATATGGGGTATGGGAATACGCTCGCTCTGGAGAAACTCGGCGTCACCGCCGACCTGCGCATCGAAGGCGGGAAGATCATGATCGGGGCCGACGGAAAACCCGAGGGGCTTCTCAAGGAAAACGCCTATTTCGCCATGTTCCGGAAGATACCTTCCTGCTCTCCCGAACAGTTGCCGGAAAGGATCGAGCAGGCCATAGCGGACTACAACCGGGCGGGGTTCACGATGTTTCAGGACGGAGGCATCGGACTCAGCAACGGACCGCACGCCACCCTCCGGGCCTACAACACGCTGGCCCGGGAAGCCCGCATGAACGCCAGAGGCTATCTGCACTTCATGCCCAATATTATGGACGAAATGCTTGAAAGAGGAACATGGAACCTGCCGGTTTCAACGTATCTGTACTACGGCGGCGTCAAATCGTTCGCGGACGGCTCCATCCAGTCTCTGACCGCCGTGCTCGGGGAACCCTACGCCTGCAAGTCCGGCTTTTGCGGGGATCACGTGCTCACGCCCGAACAAATCAGCGATCTCATCGTCAAATACCACAGCAAGGGCGTCCCGGTGGCCTTTCACGCCAACGGCGATGCGGCCATCGAATTCGTGTTGCAAGGCTTTGAGAAGGCATTGAAGCTGTATCCCAAACGGGTGCCCGGAGACATGATCATCCATGTCCAGATGGCGAGCGACGAGCAGCTTGCCCGCCTGCGCGCCTGCGGCGTCACGCCGACGTTCTTCGTCCGCCACGTGAACGTCTGGGGAGAACGCCACGTCAATCTGTTCCTCGGCGAGGAACGCGCCTCGCGGCTTGATCCCTGCGGATCATGCGTACGGATGGGCATTCCTTTCGGTCTGCATGTGGATTCCCCCGTGCAGCCGGTGGACGCGCTCCGCTCCATCCACACCGCCGTCAACCGCACCACGACGGCGGGCCGCGTTCTCGGCCCCGAACAGCGCATCCCGCCGCTTGAGGCCCTCAAGGCGTACACCGTCAACGCCGCCAAATGCAGCGGCATGGACGGCGTCGTCGGCAAGATTGCTCCCGGCTATTATGCCGATTTCGTGCAGCTTTCCGGCAACCCGCTCTCTGTGGCGCCCGAATCCATCGAGTCGCTCTCCGTCCTCAGAACCATTTCCGGAGGCCGCCTCGTCCATACGGCCTGACCTCTTTCCTACCCCCATAAGCCGCGGCTGCCGGTCTCTCCCCGCTTTCGGACCGACGGCCGCCTCTTTTGCATATGGCATACGACACGGGAAAACATTTGCTTTTCATATGCGGAGGCGTCATGCTTACTGGTACGCCTGCCGTGAACATTCCCATGCGGGACGAACGGCATTAGGCCCTACCACGGATTTCCTGATCCTGCCCGTCCTCTCGTACGCTTGCTTCCGATTTTCATGACCCGCCGCAATCAGCGCAGAACAGTCCTTTTTCCTTCGGAAAGTCATCCCGGACGCCCATGAGCGTCCTAGTGATTCCCTCTGCCCTTGTCCCCCGTGAATCCCCCGAACGGAAATCAGGGTTTCGCCCACCGCCGACGATCAAGTGACCAGCCTTCCGGTTTGCGACGAGCCGCAGGCCGCCGTGCCGCAGATATTCCTACGGCGGTCCACGGGGAGCGCCTACGCGGCGGACAAAACAGGGGCCGCCTTACATATCGTTTTATACTACAGAGTAATAATTGAATAAATGGAGTGTACATGATGCATCATGGGGAGTCGCCGATCGGCTCGCCTGCGACCGAAATGGCGGAATGCTTGAAGGATGGTAGCGTATGGATGCAAAAAAAATGGTGATTTCGATGCTTGAGGAAGCGGATGTCCGTATCGGGGGCGATCGTCCCTGGGATATCCGGGTGCACAACGAAGACCTGTACAAACGGCTGCTCCGGGAAGGAACGATGGGGGTGGGGGAAGCCTACCTTGAGGGATGGTGGGACTGCGACCAGCTGGACGTGATGTTCTGCAAGGCCATCCGCGCCCATCTCGAAGATCGGATACGGCACAATTTCCCCACGTTGCTGATCACGGCAAGCCAGTTGATCTTCAACCTGCAAAGCGTGGGCCGGGCCACGATGGTCGCCGAACAGCATTATAATACGGACAACGCCATGTTCGCCCGCATGCTCGGACCCACCATGAACTACAGCTGCGGCTACTGGAAGGATGCCGACACGCTGGACGAGGCCGAGAACGACAAGATGGAACTCATCTGTCAGAAGCTCGGACTGAAGGCGGGAATGACCGTTCTGGACATCGGCTGCGGATGGGGCGGGCTTTCTCTGTATATGGCGCAGCACTACGGCGTGAAGGTGACCGGCGTGACCGTTTCCACGGAACAGTTGGCGTACGCTCGGGAGCACGACGCCGAGCATGCCGTCAACTGGCTGTTGCAGGATTACCGGTCGATGGAGGGGCGATTCGATCGCATCGTGTCCGTGGGCATGTTCGAACACGTCGGGCGGAAGAATTACGGGGTGTTCATGGAGAAAACCAAGGAATTGCTGGACCCGTCGGGGTTGTTTCTGCTGCACACCATCGGCAGCAACAAACAGAAGGCGGGGACGGATCCCTGGATCAACAAATATATTTTCCCCAACGGGATGCTTCCTTCGCCGATCTGCATCGCCAAGGCCATCACCGGACGGTACGTCATGGAAGACTGGCACAACTTCGGCGCCGACTACGACAAGACGCTCATGGCATGGCATCGGCACTTCGAGGACGGCTACGCCGAGGGCGCGTTCCAATGCAGCCAGCGCGTGCACCGCATGTACCGCTACTATCTGTTGAGCTGCGCGGGCGCTTTTCGGGCCCGAGATATTCAGCTCTGGCAGATAGTCCTGAGTCCGCAAGGAGTGGAAGGCGGTTACTGCTGCAAGCGATAAGGATGGACGCGTCCTGCGGCGCGCTCCTTTCCTCAGCGCAGTTTGCTGTATTCGCTGAATTTCTTTTCGCTGACACGCCGGTTGCGTCCGAGCGCGCAGAACACTTCATACGAAATGGTCCCCCACCATTCGGCGAGTTCCTCCGGCCTGATGGTCTGCGGTCCGGGGCCGCCCAGCAGGTAGGCCGTGTCGCCGGGGACGACGCCCGGAATGTCGGTGACGTCGACGATGCACATCTGCATACACACCCTTCCGAGAATGGGAGCGCGTTGCCCCCGGATCTGTACGGAGCCGCGCATGGACAGGGAACGAGGGTATCCGTCGGCGTACCCGGCGCCGACGACCGCCACCCGGATGTCCCGGGGGGCCGTGTAGAGGCAGCCGTAGCTGACCGTGGCCCCCTTGTCCACGCCGTGCACGGAAAGCACGGGGGCGGCCATTTCCATTACCGGAAGGAGCCCCATGCCGAGCTTGGCCCTGTCCGTGCCGTGCAAAGGATTTCCGCCGTACAGCGTGACGCCGGGACGGGCCAGATCGCCGACATAGCTGGGCCAGCAGAGCAGCCCCGGGGAATTGGTGAGCGACGTCTTGATGTCGGGGAAGACTGCCTTCATGCTCTCAGCGGCGTCATGGAACCTGCGGGCCTGTTCGTGGGTAAACGCGTCCAGCGACGGCGTGTCCGAAGCGGCGAGATGCGACATGACCAGCACGGGCCGCACTTCCTTAAGGGTCCGCAGGTAGTCGGCAAGCTCGGCCGCCTCGCCGACCCGAAATCCCAGACGGGACATGCCCGTATCGAATTTGATGGCGATGGACAGCGGCGTAAGCCTGCCCGCCAGATGGCTTTGCACCAGAATCCGCTCAAGGCTTTCCTGATTGTGCACCAGAGGCGTGATGTCATAGTTCGCCGCCAGTGCCGTGTCCTCGTCGCGGGCCAGTCCCATCAAGGCGAGCAGGAAGGCCGTGTGCCCTTCCTGCCTGAGCAATGCACCCTCCCCTACCGACCCAACCGCCATATGCCTGATGCCCTCCTCCGCCAGAACGCGGGCGACGGCGAGCACGCCGTGCCCGTAGGCGTCGGCCTTGATGACCGGCATGAGGGACGGATGCCGCGCCAGCAGGGTTTTGAGATTGTGGCGCAGGTTTTCCAGATGGACGGTGATCAGGGCGCTGCTCAGAAACATTGGGGACTCCACGAGCGTATGTTGCCGTTGGAAGAAAAGGGGATGCGCTGAGGGGAAAGCCGCAGGAGCGCAGAAAAGTTGCTCATTTCACATCTCATGGAAATTGCAGTTGAAAAAGGAGACGTTGCGTTCACTCTCCCCCGCCGGGACCGAAGGAGAGTGATGCCCGAGGGTTTTTTTTGTTTGGAAAATGGGCTAGGGTGCATCCGCGTGATTCGTGTACGGAATGTCCTGTTCCGCAGAGCCGCAAAGGCCGGAACGCCATGGCGGAAGACATTCCTTCCAAGCCGCGCTCAGTAACCGGGTTGTGCCGAACAAAAGAAAACGTTGCTGCGGAGTTATCCCTAGACCAGCTCCTGTCGGAGCATTTTTATAGTGCGTCCGAACGTCGGATGCAACAGGAAGTTTATCGTGCCCATGCTTGCCCTCATGCCTCACGGAAGATTCTCGCTGCTGACAAAAACCTTCCTTGCGCCCGTCGTCCTGCTGGCGTTGTTTCTCTGTTCGCCGGATCTCGCCCGCGCCGCCGCGGACGTGCTCACCATGCCCTCGGAGGACGCCGAGGAAATTTCATGGAATCTTGAGGCCGACAAGCTGGTTACCTTGAGCGACAACACCATCGTCGAAGCCGAGGGCGGTGTCGTCCTCCAGCGCGGTGATGATATTCTGAAAGCCGATTTCGCCCGGTATTACGCTTCGACGAACTGGGTCTATCTGAAAGGCAACGTGTTCGTCCGCATGGGCAAGGACGACATCCATTCCGACGAAGCCGAATTCGATCTGCATTCCAAAACGGGCTGGCTCACCAACGGCAACGTCTTCATGGAAGGGCCGCACATTTATTTCAGCGGTTCGCGGATCATCAAGCACTGGGGCGATCGCTACACCTTCAACAAGGCCAAGGTGACGGCGTGCGACGGCCCCAACCCAGCGTGGTCCATGAACGCGGAGCAGGCCGTCGTGGAAATCGACGGCTACGCGCAGCTGTTCCACTCCACCTTCGACATCAAGAAGACGGGCGTATTCTACAGCCCCTTCATGGTGTTGCCGGCAAAGACGACCCGCCAGTCCGGCCTGTTGCCTCCCGACTACGGCATCAGCGACAAGCGCGGCTTCTACTATACGCAGCCGTACTTCTGGGCCATCGACGAAAGCCACGACATGACCGTCTACGGCGGCTGGATGACGAAAGTCGGACCGTCGCTGAGTCTGGAATACCGGGCGAATGAATTTACCGATCAGAAGACATGGCTCGCCGCGACCGGCATTTACGATAAGGACAACGTTTCGATCCCCGGAACCAGCCGAGTGGACGAGAACACGAGCTCCCTGCGTACGAATCACGATCGGTACTGGCTGCGCGGGATGGCCGACGGCTTTCTCGGCGCGTCCACATGGCGGTATCGTTCCAACATCGACTACGTCTCGGATCAGGATTTCCTGCGCGAATTCAATCAGGGGCCCATGGGCTTCAAGCAGTCCCGCGACAACCTGTTCAATATGTTCGGGCGCGATCTGCAGGAAGACGACCAGAACCGCGTGAGCGCCGCGCTGGTGAGCAACGACTGGCAGCGTGTCGGCGTGGTGGCCAGCATGCGGTATGAGCAGGATCCTTCGCTCGGACACGGGAACCGGGCGCACAGTCAGGACGAACTCGTCCAACGCCTTCCCCAGCTGGACATGTTCCTGTACAAGGGCCGGATCGTGCCGCAGCTTCCTTTGGAACTCGAGGCGCAGTTCCAGTCCGGCTACATGTACCGCGCCTCGGGAACCACCGGCTGGCGTTCGGAGATTTATCCCAAGCTGTCCCTGCCGCTGGATTTGGGCTTTGGTTCCGTCATCGGCACCGTCGGCCTCCGGCAAACGTATTACGACACGGATCGCAAGGAACATACCAGCCCCCGGTCCATGTATGTGGACAATTCGGGAACGCCCCGCCAGACCGGCGAAGCCCGTACGATGGTTGACATGGATATCCAGGGCTATACGGAGGCCAGCCGTATTTGGCAGCTCGACGACGAGAACAGCATCCCCTTGAAGCCCGAAAACGCCGGGAAACAGGTCTGGACGGCAATACGCCATGAGATTCAGCCGCGCATCCGTTATTCCCGTACCCCTCGGGTCGATCAGGAAAAGAACCCGTTCTACGTCACGGACGACCGTATTCTGCCGACCAACGAGCTGACCTACTCCATCACCAATATTTTGACGCGAAAGGGGTCCGTCGTTTCGGTAACGGGAGAGGGCGACAAGCAGGAGGCCACCCGTTCCACAATGTATCAGGATCTGATACGCTGGCGTATCGAAAGCGGCTATGACTTTGAGGAAGCGAATCGCAACCAGTATCTGGACGAGTACGAGCGCAGGCCGTTCATGGATGTCCTGTCGGACTTTGAAGTCTATCCGTGGCCCTGGATCGGGTATCACGGCAAGACCTACGTGTCCTTGTACGACGGCGAAATTACGCGCCATGACCATGACATCAACCTGCGCTACAAGGACAGACTGTCGTGGTACACGGGTATGAGTTTCCGTGACAAATATTACGACTATCGGCGAAAGTTCCAGTATGAGAACTGGAACAACGTGCAGCTTACGTCAAACCTGCGGCTGCTGCACAACGACCTGACGGTCAACCTGACGCCCGAATGGTCAATCCGTTTTGACGATTACCGTGATATGCGCAAAGGCGGCTCGATGGGCAAGACGTATGATCAGAGCATCGATCTCACGTATTCGGCGCAGTGCTACCGCATCATAGGCCGGTACCGGTATGACGGATACGACAAGAGCTATTCCATCATGGTGGAACTTCCCGGCATCTTTGACTGATTCCGGTGAAATCGGTAAATCGAAAATAGCTGTTGACATCCGAACCAAGAACCTATAGAAGATTCAACGGAACGACGCGGTAAGCGTTGTCCTACGGAGAGGTGGCCGAGACGGCCGAAGGCGCTCGCCTGCTAAGCGGGTATACGGGTAACACTGTATCGAGGGTTCGAATCCCTCCCTCTC
>CAUHBW010000077.1 GCA_959604115.1 uncultured Bilophila sp.
TAATAAGAAAAGACGCCTTGCCCCACCTGCGGACTACAGGGAAAAACAGAAAGAGGGATTCGATAAGGACGAAAGTCTTGGGAGGGGAAGGGGAGGTTTGGAGGGGGAAGGGGAAACTTTCTTCAGAAAGTTTCCCCCCCCCCCTCCAATCTTCATCCCCCGATGGCGGTCATCCTGCGCTGGGCGACGGCGTCGTGGCGCCGTTCGAGGATGTGCGCGCCGATGGGCTTGGCGCGGGTGGCGAGGGCGACGATGCGGCGGACGGCTTCGATGCCGAGCCTGGGATGCCGCAGGGCGTTGCGGAGCCGATACTCCCTGTCGTCGAACAGGCAGGTCCGCAACGCGCCGTCGGAGGTGATGCGCAGCCGGTTGCAGGCCGCACAGAAGTGGTTGGAAAGCGGCGTTATCAGACCGAGACGCCCAAGACCGGGACCGGACGGGCCGGACAGCGTGTACAGACGCGCCGGACCGCCGTTGCGTTGCTCGTGCGCCACGGGCTCGACCGAGACGAACGCCTTGATCGCGGAGAGGATGTCCGGGGCCGACCAGAAACAGGCGTCCGACCAGCGCGTGCCCTCGCCCATCGGCATGAACTCGATGAAGCGCACGTCCACGGGATGCGTCATGGCGTAGTCGATGAAGGCGGGCAGCTCGTCGTCGTTGAAGCCGCGCATGGCCACCGCGTTGAGCTTGAGCGGAATGTCCGCGTCGAGCAGGGCGTCCATGCACTCGCGGACCTTGGGAAAAAGATCGCGGCCCGTGACCTGCGCGAACTTGGCGCGGTCGAAAGTGTCGAGGGACAGATTCACCGCGTTCAGGCCGATGGCCTTGAGCTCGGAAATGTGGGGGCCGACGAGCGTCCCGTTGGTGGTGACGCGGATGTCCAGCGAGGGGTGCGCGGCCCGCAGGCGTTCGAGGAACTCGACGAATCCCTTGCGCGCAAACGGTTCGCCGCCGGTGAGCCGGACCTTTTCCACGCCCATGTCCATCGCCATGTCCACGAGCTGCTCCATTTCCTCGTAACGCAGGACGGATTCGTGCGGGATGAAGGTTTCCATGCCGCTGCGGCAGTAGGAACAGCGCAGGTTGCAGCGGTCGGTGACGGAGAGGCGAATGTACCGGACGGCGCGGCCGTGCCCGTCCTCAAGAGGCGCACGGGGGTCGCACAGGGAAGCGAAAGGAAGGATTTCGTTCATGGAAGGCTGTCCGTTGGTTGTGCGCCGGTGCGGGCTGTCGGGTCCATGACCCGGAGGTGCGCCGGACGGGCATGATGGTGAGCTTCCAGCGTACGCCGACCGTGCGAACGTGGCAAGCCGGGCTGCGCTTCCGTTCACATGCCGGGCGAAAGCAGGCGTCGGGCGCGTTCGAGATCGGCGGGAAAATTGATGTTGAAGAAAGGCCGGGCTTCGGCGCGGGTGTAGGAGATGCGGGCCTGAAACGCCTCGGGGATGACGAGGTTGAGCTGTCGGAGGCCCTTGGAGCGGGCTTCCTCGAAAAAGGGGAGGCATGCGGGCTCGTAAACGGCGACGAGCGCCTCGATGTATCCGGTTTCCACCTGCTGGAAGGTCGTCAGGACGGCCTCGGCCGGGCGGGCGTTCCGGGCGACGAGAAGGCGGCGCAGCGTGGCCTCGTCCATGAAGGGCAGATCGCAGGAAAGCACGAGGATGGGCTCCCGGAGGGCCCGGAGCGCGGACTGGACGCCGCCCAGCGGACCGAGGCCGTCCTCGTCGTCGGGGATGACGCGCAGGCCGCCGCTCTCCGCGATTGCGGAGGAACGGCGGCACGAAACAACGACGCCGTCGGTGCGGGCGGCGAGAAGATCGACGGTGCGGGCCAGCATGTCGCGTCCGTCGCCGGGCAGGCGCAGGCGTACCTTGTCCTGCCCGAGCCGGGTGGAGCGGCCTCCGGCGAGCACCACGCCGATCATGCGATTCTGCCTTCTCCGGCGAAGACCGTAAACCGCTGCTCGCGCGGACGGCAGAAGCCGAGGATGGTCACGGGGTGGGCCGGGTGTTTCCGGTTCTGCTCGCGGGCCATTTCCACGGGCGTGGACGTGACCGCGCTGCGGCTGATCAGGAACGAGAAGCCCGCGCGGCGCGCCTTGGCGTAGAGGCTGGCGGTGATGCGCGCGGACAGGAACAGCACGGTGTCCGCCGGATCGACGCCGTTGAGGCAGGCCCAGCCCGCCAGACGGTCGATGCAGTTGTGGCGGCCGATGTCCTCCGCCAGCCGGATGAACGCGCCGGTCTTGGGATCGAACATGCCCGCGCGGTGGAAGCAGCCCGTGGATTCCCAGAGCAGGGGGCAGGTTCCCTCAAGCGTCAGGAAGTCGTCCATGTGCTTCACGACGCCCTCCGGCGTCATGACGATGGAGGGCGTATCGTCGCGGTCCTTTTCGCCTTCGCGTTTCAGCTCGACGGCGAAGGCGTGCTTCGAGTCGATGCCGGGCGGGATGGAAATGGAGCGCACGCTCCCGGACATGCGGAACGGCGAAGGGCCCGCCTCCGGGCCGAGGTGCAGGTAGTCGAGCAGGGCGTGCCCGACGCACAGCGGCTCCAGATCGTCCGGCCACGCCCACAGGCGGCAGCTGCTGCCGGGCCACGAAACGTAGACGGATTCCTCGGGGCTGACCGAATCGTCGATGTGCTGCCACGCGCCTTCCTTCCAGCGGGTGACGGAATAGGAAAGGGGAGTATTCATCGCTTTAGCCGCCTCCCACGGCAGGGACGAAGGCGACTCTGTCTCCGTCGTTCAGAATGCGATCCGGTTCGGCGTGGACGCCGTTGACGAAGATCAGCTTGAGGTCTTCGGGCCGGATGTTGAGGATGTGCATGGCTTCTTCCGCCGTCGTCCCGTCGGGCAGGTCCAGACGGTTCCCCTTGGGCGTGTGCGGCGACAGTGTGGCGAAGCAGCGTACTTCAATCTGCATGAGGACACTCCTTTATCGGGCCCATTCTAGCGGAGTAAACAGGTTTTCCGCAAGGTCGAAGAGCAGCAGTCCCTTTTGATGGGGCCGTCCGGTCAGAACCTTGAGGACTTCGGAGGCTTGCAGCGCGGCGGCCAGCGCCGCCGTGGGGGCGAGGTTGCCTTCCGTCTCTTCGACGCCTCCGCCGTGTTCGTCGCCCGCGCCCAGATAGGCCGCCGGTCCGTTCTCGCCGGGCCGCACCACGGCGACCCATCCCGTAAGCCCGGAGATGCCCGCGCTGACGAGCGGCACGCCCGCCTTCGCGGCGGCTTCCTGCACGGCCCGCCGGTCGCGCAGGCCGCCGAGCGCGTCCACGACGACGTCGGCCCGCCGGGCCAGATCGTCCAGTTCCTTCCCGCGCAGAAAGCGGGGAATGGCGGTGAAGCCGATCTCGCCGTTGACCTCGCGGACGTGTTCCCGCGCGGCGTCGGCCTTGTTCATGCCGATGCGCCGCTCGGTGCACAGGAGCTGGCGGTTGAGATTGGACGTTTCGAACGTATCGCCGTCCGCCGCGATGATGGTTCCCACGCCCATACGGGCGAGCATGTCGAGCACGTGTCCCCCGAGGCCGCCGAGGCCGACGATCAACGCCCGGCTCCCCGCCAGCCGCGCCTGTTCCGCTTCCGTCAGCAGGCTGTTTCGCTTGTATCGTTCCGCGAACATGGGGCCTCCTTGGCTGAAGTTGGGGAAGCTGCGGCGGACTTGGAGAGGGGCAGTATTCTTCGGAACGTTGTCCCTCCCCAAACCCCGCCTCTCTCCCTTCCAAGACTTTCGTAATGGGCGATGGCGGGACGGACGATGCGGAAGGCTGGTCCTTGCCGATGCGTCCCCCGGCATTATTTAACAAAAAACAACCAGTTCATCCCCGTTCTTTGAACAATAAGGTCCGACTCCGCACCCGCAACCCCGACCAGAGCGTGTTCTTGGGGAAACGGAAATTCCGTCCAACGCCGTTCCCGCACCCCCGGCCCTTGGGGAACGCTTCCAAACAGGGATTCGATAAGGTCAAAAGTTTTTGAAGAGGAGGGATGGGGTTTGGGGAAGGGGGGAGAAACGTTTTCCAAAACGTTTCTCCCCCCTTCCCCAATTTTCTCTTCTCACCTGTCGCTCCACACGGCCCTGCCGCCCTTGAGGCGGAGACGCCCGAGGGGGAGTCCGCGCCAGAACAGGGCGGCTTCCTTGCCGGAAAGTCCGGTGTCGAGGCTCCCGCCCTGCAGGAGACGGACGAGATCGGGAACTTCGTCCACATCGAGCCGGGCGATGCGGCGAGGCTCGGGATCGAGCGCGGACCGCAGGCGCGCCGACGGCACGAGCCCCTGCGCCGACGCCTTGCCGAGCGCCATGCCCTGCCAGCGCACCGAAGCGGGCAGATGCGCGAGGGCCGGAGCGGGCAGAAAATGGAGCGTGTCCTCGAAAACCGCCAGATCGCCGGGTGGCAGAAGCGCGGGAGACAGGCCGAAATCTTCGAGAAACGCCGGGGGAACCGGACGGTAGGCCGCCGTGGAGGTTATGCCCTCGGGAAGCGGCGCGTCGGCGGAGGTTCCCGGCTTCCGCAGCAGGGCGATGTAGAAGCCCTGCGCGTTGGAGGCGTCTTCGTCCACCCGGAGCGTTCCTTCGCAGCCGGGAAGCTGCGGATCGGCGAACACGAAACCGGGGAACGGCGCAAGCGGAATGCGTTCGAGGCCGAGTTCGTCGAGCGCGAACCGGACCTGCCCTTCGTTTTCGTCCACGTTGGTAGTGCAGGTGGAATAGACCAGCCTGCCGCCGGGCCGGAGCAGGCGGCAAGCCTCGGCCAGCAGCTTGCGTTGCAGGTCGAGCATGGGCTTGAGCCGGTCGCCTTGCCAGCGTTTGATCGCCTGCGGATGCTTGTCCGTAGTGCCCCACCCGGAACAGGGCGGGTCGAGCAGGATGGCGTCCCACGAGGCGTCGGGCAGGGGCAGGGATTCGCCGGGCCACGAACAGGTTACGGCCTGCGGCAGATTGAGCGTCGCGAGGTTGCGGCGCAGATTGGCGAGGCGGGGGCGCGTCGGCTCGTTGCCGAGCACCAGCCCGTCGGGCCCCACGAGCTGCGCGAGCAGGCCCGTCTTGCTGCCGGGGCTGGCGCACATGTCGAGCACGCGGCCTCCGGTTTCAGGCGCGAGAGCCAGCGGCGGCAGCATGGACGAACGGTCCTGAATGTAGACGTACCCCCAGAAGGCGGCGAGGCTGCGCCCGAGCGGGAACGGTTCGACGACGAGCCGCCGGGCCAGCGGGCAAAAGGGCTCCGGCTCAAAAACGAATCCCTGCGCCGCAAGCAGCGCCTCGACGAGCGGAATGCGTCCGGTGGGGCAGACCAGCCGGAAGGAACGGCGGAGTGAGGGGGTGTCGGTCATGGTATCCTGTTCTAATGAAACGCGATAAAGAGTTGTCCGAATGGCATTTCCGCTCCGTAATCGGCTTGCGGAGACGGGCGGGTCTATAGTATGCTCAAAAAAGTCGACCGGATCGAACCGGCGAATCCTTCAAGGAGAATGTAATGCACCTGATATTCCGTACGGCCCTTGTGCTGTGTACAATGCTGGTTTTTGTGGCGCAAGCCCTTGCCGCCGATGTCCGCAGCTACGCGGTGCTGCCTTTTAAAGTGAACGGTTCCAGCGGATTCACCTATCTGGAGAAGGCCATTCCGTCCATGCTGAACTCCCGCCTGTACTGGCAGGGACACGTGCAGCCCGTTTCCGACGCCGCCGTCGCCAAGGCCGGTCCGGTCGGCGACGCCGCGGGCGCTTCCAAGGCGTTGTCCGCCACCGGCGCGGACTACGTCATCTGGGGCGACGTCACCATCATGGGCGACAACGCCAGCCTCGACCTCCGCGTGCGCGACAAGGCCGGCAAGGAATGGCGCAAGGGCGCGAAAACCCGCGTCAACGACCTGATCGCCACCGTTCAGGGTCTTTCCGACTCCATCAACGCCGAAGTCTTCGGACGCGGCGGTTCCGGGGGCGCGGTCGCGGCGGCTCCGGCGCGGGCAGGGGTCATGAACCCCAACCTCGTGGAAAAGGACGCGACGCAGCGTCAGGTCTACCTGAACCCGCAGTTCCGCTATCAGGGCAGCGACGGCACGCGCTATCGCAGCCAGACCCTTCCCTTCGCCTCCGTGGGCATGGTCGTCGCCGACGTGAACGGCGACGGCAAGAACGAAGTGGTCATCCTCGGTGAAAAAACCCTCTACGTGTACCAGTGGCAGAACGAGCGTCTCGTGCAGCTCGGCGAATACAAGCTGCCCGCCCGCGCGATTCCGCTGCTGCTCCGCAGCATCGATCTCAACCGCGACCGGACCGAGGAACTCGTCGTGTCCATGTACGACGAGGAATACACGCAGCCGTATTCCTACGTCCTGAGTTTCCGGGGCAACAAGTTCGCCACCATCGCGGAACGTATCCCCTATTACCTGAACGTCGTGCGCATCGCTCCGGACTTCATGCCCGTGCTTGTGGGCCAGAAGGGCGATCCGTCCCGCATCTTCGCCCGCGCGGGCGTATACGAAATGATGAAGCAGGGCGACACCTTCGTGCCCAGCAAGAAGCTTGATCTCCCGAGCGGCGCAAACGTCATGAACTTCGCGTGGCTGCCCGGAACGCCCGGCAAGGAGACCGACAAGCTCGTGGTGCTGACCGACGACGAACATCTGCGCACCTTCTCCCCGCAGGGCAGCCAGCTCAACGAAACGAACGAAAAGTACTCCGGCTCCGCCATCGGCATCGCCGAACAGACCCACATGCCCGGCATGGGCAAGAGCAACGTCCTTATCCCGTCCATGTACTTCGTGCCGTTGCGCATGGTTCCTTCGGACCTCGAACAGGACGGCTCGTGGGAACTCATCGTCAACAAGCCCATTTCCGTGGCGGCGCAGTTCTTCGAGAACTACCGCTTCTTCCCCGAAGGCGAAATCCACACCCTCTACTGGGACGGCGTGGGCATGAGCCTCCAGTGGAAGACCCGCCGCATCAAGGGCTCGGTCGTGGACTTCGCCCTGGCCGACCCGAACAACGACGGCACGCAGGACCTCGTGGTCTGCCTGAACACGCATCCGGGCGCGCTGAGCCTCCAGAACCGCAAGACCGTGGTGGTTTCCTATCCTCTGGACCTCAGCCAGATGGACCCGAAGACCGCTCCCACGCTTGAGTAACGAAAACGGGGCCTCTTCGGAGGCCCCTTTTTTTCCTCGCACTCCGACGCGGGTTCCGTTTTTCGGGGCCCGCGCTTTCGTCTGCGGCGTGGCCCGCCATCTGTTTTCCCCGGCGGCCCCGGCCCGGAGATTTGTTCTCGAAATGAGAAAAACCCGTTCGCAATTCGGGAGAATTCTCATTCCGGGAATGTCCCCGTCCGCATCTCGCTCCAATTTTTCTGCAATTCAAGATTGATAGCGAAATGGGCCGTTGGCCCCATCCTTGCTTTACGGAAAGGGTTTCCGGGAATGTACCCGGCCCTTCTTCCGTCTCGGAGGTCTGATCATGGATAATGTCATGCGCTATCACCTCAACGCCAAGCGTCCTTGCCCCGGCGTTTCTCTGGAGATGCTGAACGCCGCCGAAGCCGACTGCGCCCGGCGGTTTCACGCGGGATTTCCGCAGTACGCGCCCACTCCGCTGGTTCCGCTGCCGCATCTGGCATCTACCCTCGGTCTCGGCAACATCCGGGTGAAGGACGAGTCCCGGCGTTTCGGGCTCAACGCCTTCAAGGTGCTTGGGGCGTCCTACGCCATGGGGCGGTATCTCGCGGAGCGGCTCGGCGTCGGCCTCGACGATCTGACGCCCGCCGCGCTGTGCTCTCCCGAGATGAGCGAACGGCTCGGGCCCATCACCTTCGTGTCGGCGACGGACGGCAACCACGGCCGGGCCGTGGCGTGGACGGCGCAGCAGCTCGGCAAGAAGGCGGTCATCTACATGCCCAAGGGGTCCGATCCCGCGCGGCTGGAGAACATCCGCAGCCACGGCGCGGAGGCGAGCATCACCGATCTCAACTATGACGACGCGGTGCGTCTCGCGTGGAAAACGGCTTGCGAGAACGGCTGGGTGATGGTGCAGGATACGGCGTGGGACGGCTACGAGGACATCCCCACATGGATCATCCAGGGCTACGCCGGGCTTGCCGTGGAGGCGCTGGAGCAGTGGAGGGCCGAGGAGTCCGCTCCGCCGACGCATCTTTTCCTACAGGCCGGAGTCGGCTCCTTCGCTTCGGGAGTGCTCGGGTACATGGCGTCCGAGCTGGGCGAGGCTCTGCCCGTGACGGTCATCGTGGAGCCGCACGCCGCCGACTGCATTTACCGTTCGGCGAAGGCCGGGGACGGTTCGCCGCACGCGGTGACCGGCGATCTTTCGACGCTGATGGCGGGTCTTGCCTGCGGCGAGCCCTGCACCGTGGGCTGGCCCATTCTGCGTGATTACGCCGCAGCCTATCTTTCCTGCCCCGACTACATGGCGGCGAACGGCATGCGGCTCTACGCGGCGGCACGCGGCGGTGATGCGCCCGTCATATCGGGAGAGTCCGGCGCGGCCCCGCTCGGCGCGCTCGACCACATCATGCGGAATCCCGCCCTCGCCGATCTCCGCGTCGCCCTCCGGCTTGGCCCCGACTCCCGCGTCATGCTCATCAGCACCGAAGGCGACACCTCCCCCCGCGTCTGGCGCGACGTCTGCTGGTACGGCAAGCATGGGGACGAATCGGGAATGTAGGGAGGAAGATGAAGATTGGGGAGGGGAAGGGAAACTTTCTGAAGAAAGTTTCCCTTCCCCTCCCCAAACCCCACCCTTTTCCTTCAAAGACTTTCGTAAACGGGACGGGTCATGGTTGCGGCGGCGCGGCGGACGGTGGCCTGGCGGAAGTTTCCCGGCTGTACTTTCCCGGTATTTCTCAAGTTTTTCCCGGAGGAACTTTGCAGTTTTTTACCTGAAAACGGGGAACTTCTGATGCTGACAGGACGCCCGCCCCATGGAACGGTTCCGTGTTCGGCGAAAGCCGGATGAGGAACCGTTCCATGGGGCGGGCGTTGTGCCGGGGGCCGGGGGGCGGCTCGCCCCCCTTGCCGCCGGAGGCAGAGTTCCGTACCATCGGGAGAGACTTTTCAACCAAGAAGGATTTTGCCTGATGTCATCCTGCAAACGCTGCGGCCAGTGCTGCCGCCTCGGAGGCCCTGTGCTGCACAGGGACGACGTGACCCTGCTCGATCTTCTCGATGCTCCCGCGAAAGAGGGGGTTGCCTTCGGACTGGCCGATCTGGTCACGCTGCGCGAGGGCGAACTGGTCCGGGACGACGTGATCGGGACGCTTTCCCCGCTTGATGGCGAATGCGTGAAGCTCGCGCCCGCCGAAGGCCGCTCCGACTGGCAGTGCCGTTTTCTGATCCGCATGCCGGACACCGTTCCCGGACACGACGCCGGGTGTTCCATCTACGATCGCCGCCCCTCCCAGTGCCGCGCCCTGAACTGTTCCGACACGAGGGGCATCGCCGGATTGTACGACCATGACCGCGCCACCCGCGCCGACGTGATGAAGGCCGTGGGCGCGCCCGAGGAATGGCTCGGACTGTTCCCCGCGTATGAGGAAACCTGTTCCTACGCGCGCATCGCACCGCTGGCCAAGCTCGTCATGCCGCCGATCAACCCCGGCACGCCCGCCGAAAAGGAAGCCACCGAAGCGCTGCTGGAAACCGTGCGCTACGACATCGCCTTTCGCGATCTGTGCGTGGAGCGCGGCAACATTCCGGCGTCCTATCTGCCTTTCCTGCTCGGACGGCCCCTTTCCGAAACGCTCGTGATGTTCGGGCTTTCGCTGATCCGGGACAAGAACGGGATGGGCCTTGTTCGCCGGAGCCGGGGAAGTTATGGTGGAGGTCCCGTCTTCCCCGACGGGATGGACCTGTATAAATAATCGCACCAGCAAAGGAGCGCAGTCATGCCCACACCTCCGTGCATCCTCACCATCGCCGGGTCCGATTCCGGCGGCGGGGCCGGCATTCAGGCCGACCTCAAAACCATCACCGTCATCGGCGGCTTCGGCATGAGCGTCATCACCGCCCTGACCGCCCAGAACGGCGTGGGCGTCGCGGGCATCCATGCCCCGGAACCGGGCTTCGTGGGCCTTCAGCTCAAGACGGTCCGGGAAGGCTTCCCCATCGCGGCGGCCAAGACCGGCATGCTGTTCTCGTCGGAAATCATCGAAGCCGTGGAAGCCGGTCTGCGGGGCCGCGAATTCCCGCTGGTGGTCGATCCCGTGTGCGTCAGCCAGAGCGGGCAGCGTCTCTTGCGCGAGGATGCGGTCAACTCCCTGCGCTGGCACATCCTGCCCACGGCGGACCTCCTGACCCCCAACCGTCCCGAAGCGGAACTGCTCGCGGACATGAGGATCGACTCCGAAAAGGATGTGGACACCGCCGCGCGCAAGCTGCTGGACATGGGTCCCAAGGCCGTGCTCATCAAGGGAGGGCACTTCGGTTCCGCGTCCGATACGGAATTCACCGACTGGCTGGCCCTGCCCGGCGAACCGCTGGTCGCCCTGCGCCAGCCCGCCGTGAAGACGTCCAACAACCATGGCACCGGCTGCACCCTGTCCGCCGCCATCGCCACCTACCTCGGCCTTGGCCTCGGCACGCGCGACGCCATCGTCCATGCCCAGAAGTTCCTGAACCATTGCCTGCGTCACGGCTACGCGCCCGGCCTCGGCTCCGGCCCGCCGAACCACGCCTCGTGGATTGCCAAGCGGGCGGACGAATAGCCCTCGAGGGGAGCCCCGGAAAAGGGCTCCCTTTCTTTTTGGCCGCAAAAAGCCCGGCAACAGGCGGCGTTCGCGTCGCTCATTGCCTTTCTTGCCGGGATGGCTTATCTTTTGAGTATTATGAGTCCGTATCTTTTTCCCCATCGGACGCCCTGCGTCCTCTCCTCCGCCGAACGCACCTGGATCAGTCTGCTCTAGGTCTCTCTCCGCACGTCTTTTGTCCTTTTTCGAATATCCGGGTGCCGCCGCGTCTTTCCGTGCGCGCGCCCCAAGACGACGGAGTTTTACATGTCTTCCCCAACACATTTGAAGCATTGGCTTTTTCTGTTCTGCGCCATTCTGTTTGAAGTGGGCGGAACGTCGGTGATGAAAGCGTCGCAGCACAGCGGCTGGCTGCTGGGCCCCAACGAGGGGCTGGCGGTGATGTTCGTGCTGATCGGCCTCTCGTACTATTGTCTTTCCCTCGCGGCGACGGGGCTTCCCATCGGCGTGGCCTACGCCTTCTGGGAGGGGCTCGGCCTGACGCTGATCACGCTGGTGAGCGTGTTCATGCTCGGCGAGGCCATGAACATGCAGCGTTTTCTGGCGTTGCTCGCCGTGCTCGGCGGTGCGCTGCTGATCCACCACGGCACGTCCGAGGGCGCGCCCCGCAGGCGTCCCGCCATGACCGGAGGCGCGTCATGAGTTCGTTCTTCTCGTGGTCTCTGGTTGCGGTCATCATCGCGGCGTTGCTGGACATTCTCGCCAACCTGATGCTCGCCAAGTCCGAGGGGTTCCGGCGCAGGTTCATGGGCTTTGCGTCGCTGATCATGGTCGGTCTGGCCTTCTACGCCCTGTCCCTCGCCGTGCGCGACATGGACCTCGCCGTGGCCTACGCCATGTGGGGCGGGTTCGGCATTCTCGGCACCTCCATCGGCGGCTGGCTTCTGCTCGGGCAGCGTCTCAAGCCCTGCGCCTGGCTCGGCATGGCGTTGCTGATCGGCGGCATGACCGTTTTGAAGCTGAGTTGATGAAAAATTGATGAAAGATTGGCGGGGGCGGGGAACCTTTCTGTAGAAAGGTTCCCCG
>CAUHBW010000078.1 GCA_959604115.1 uncultured Bilophila sp.
CGCGCCGCCCCCTCGCGGAGAACGGCGCGTTTCGCGGACCGGCTCAATCCCGGAACCGCCCGTCGCAGCCCATGATCCGTTCATGGACCGGAAAGGCGTCCCCACAGGCCGACGCGGCGTCGCGGCAGGCGGCGGCGAGCCCCCGGCAGCAGGGAACCTCCATCCGAAGCACGGTCAGGGAGGCGGGCCGGGCCACGCGGCAAAGCTCTGTCAGCCGGTCGCGCACGCCCTCCTCGAACTTCGGGCAGGCGATGAGCACGACCTTTCCGGCGGCCAGTTCGTGGAAATGCGGGGACGCGGCGGCGGAACAGTCGGCGGCCAGCAGCAGATCGGCGTTGCGCAGGAACGGGGCCGACGGCGGAACGAGGCGCAGCTTCACGGGCCAGCTCCGCGCTCCGGCGAACGGATCCGGCGCGCCGGGCGCGGTCCCGAACGCGGGCGCGCTCCCGAACATGGTCGCAGGTCCGGACGCGGGCGTATTCCCGGATGCGTTCTCGGAGTGCCGTTCGGGGAAGGTCCGCACGGCGGAGCCGGGACAGCCCTTCGGGGCGTCGGCGCGGGCTTCCATCCTGGAGGACGCGGCGTGCCGGAGAGCGGCCTCCTCGTCGAAAGGCGCGGCCTCCCTCTGCACGATGGACAACGCCCCCTGCGGGCACCCGGACAGGCACGCGCCCAGCCCGTCGCAGTAACTATCCGAAACCACAGTAGCCTTGCCGTCGATGATCTCAATCGCGCCCTCGGCGCAGTCCAGCACGCACTGACCGCAGCCGTTGCAGCGGTCCCGATCTATTTCAATGATGTTGCGGAATAGCTTCATGATGGGATTCCTTCTGATGGGAGGATGAAGGCCGCGCTCCGGCGGTCTTGAAGGCACGATACGCCGGAACCGCGCCTCGCGCCGTGATCGCGGTCACGAACGCCATGATTTTTTTGGACGGCGGGCTGGCGGACGGCTTGCCGCAGGCCCACGGCGGGCCATGACGTTGCGGACGGACATCAGGCGAAAGGCGGGCCATGCCCGGACGGCCTCTCCGTTCTCCGGGGAACCGCCGCGCCCGGTCCGCTCGCGGCGGACCGTCCTCCCCCCGCTCGCCATAAGAAAGGATACGGCGCACGCGCGGGACCGATGGCGGCGAGGAGGCCGTCGGGCTTGATCAAAAGGATACGACGCACGCGCGGGAACCCGGCGCGGGCCGTGTCCCTGCTGCGGGCCGCGTGCCGGGGAAGCGGTTTCGGCAAGGGTGAGCGCGGCAGGGGCGGTTCTGGCGATGGAGGGCGCAGGGCACGGGCGCGATCCGGAGAATCCTGCGGGAAAACGGCGCGCCGGTACGAAACGGCAGCGAAACCGACCGGATGCGCCTACGGATCAGCGCGCCTCGCCGAAGGCGTCCCACAGGTCCGCCAGCACATCGGCGGCGCGGATCAGCATGTCCGGGGTGTGCAGGGCGGTCACGCCGAAGCGGAGCAGCCCCCCGCCCCGGGGCACGGTGGGGAAGCGCGCCGCCAGCGCGAGCACGCCGCGTTCCGCGAGGCGTTCCCCGAGCCGGGCGGTCACGGCCTCGCCGCCCGTGGGCACGGCGACGATGTGCGCGCCGCCCCGCGAAGGGATGCCCCGTTCGGACAGCCGCGCCCGGAAAAACGCCGCGTTGTCCCGCAGGCGTTCGCGCTCGGCCTCCATGCGGGGGAGGCGTTCCAGCAGGCGCAGCACCGCCGCCGCGTGGGCCGGGGGCGTCGCCGTGGAGTGCATGACCGGCGAGGACAAATATTCGAAAAAGGCCGTAAATCCGGCGGGCAGCAATACGAACGAGCCGAACAGCCCCAACGCCTTGCCGAAGGTGCCGAGCACGACGTCCGCCGTGCCGGGCTGCGCGGCGCACAGCCCCCGCCCGCCGGGTCCGAGCGCGCCCACGGCATGGGCCTCGTCCGCCATGAGGAAAAAGCCGTGCTTCGCCCGCAGGGCCGCCATCGCCGCCACGTCCAGCGCGGTGCCGTCCATGCTGAACAGCGACTCCGTGACCACCAGCGGCTGCACGGCGGGACGCGGCGCGGACAGGCGGCGGTCCAGATGCCCGCAGTCCGCGTGCGCGTAGGTCCGCACGTCGCCCTTCGAGGCCGGAAGCGCCCGCGCGAAACTGGCGTGCAGCCGCCGATCCACGAACACCGGCTGTCCCGGTTGGATCAGCGCGGCGGCGACGGCCTGATTGCCCTGATACCCGCTCGGCAGGAACAGGCATTCGTCGAAGCCGAAAAAGGCCGCGGCGGCGGCTTCGGCCTCCTCGACGACGCGGCTCCGCCCCCCCGCCAGCCGCGACGCCGACGCCGACGGCGGAAAGGCCGCGAAGCACGCCCCCACCTCGGCCCGCCACGCCGCGCAGGACGCCAGCCCGAGGCTGTCGTTGGACAAAAAGTTGAGGCAGGCCCGCCCGCCGATCCGCGCGACCGGCCCCTCGCCGGACGCCTCCAGCAGCGGAGGCCGCCGCTCCAGCCCGAGGGCCCGGCCTTCCCTCAGCCGGAGTTCGAGACAGTCGCGCAGGGAACGTTCTTCGTCAGCCATTGGAACAGCCGCCTGTATCGGGGTTCGAGAAGTTCGCGCCGGAACGCGCCGCCGTAGTCCGCCAGCCCGACGCCGAGGTCCACGGACCACGCCGCGACGCCTCCCGCGCTTTCCGCAGAATCGCCGGGATGCGCCTCCATCGGCACGGGATCGCCGGCGCAACCTCCCTTCATGCCGGGACGCACTGCATCGCCGCCGGGAGGCGTCCCGTCGCCGGAACCCGCCTCCATGCCGGAGCCTGCGAAGCCGCCGCAATGCGCTTCCCTGCCGCAGCGACATGCGGCATCGTCGCCCGGACTCGCGGGGCCGCCGCAATGCGCCTCCCTGCCGAAGCTCGACGGGGAATCGCAGCCGGACCCCGCCTTGCCGCCCGGACTCGGCGCAAACCCGACGTCGGGATGCGCCTCCGTTCCGGGGTTCGGCGCGGCGTCCCGTCCCCGCAAGGCCATAAAACCGGTATGCGCTTGCTCCGCTGCCGAAACCGGACGGGAGGACATCCCGTCCTTGCCGGAACAAACCGGCTCCAGCTCGACCCGGTAGGATGCCGCCCGCGAGGATTGCCCCAGCAGCGAAGCGCGGATACGGTACGGGCCGTCCAGCGCGCCCTCCGGGAAACGGCAGGCGTCCACGGACAACAGAAACGCATGCCGGGCGAACCCGGCGAGGAACCGCTGATGCAGGGCCGCCGCCTGCGCCGCCGCCTCCAGCCCCTGCCAGACCGGGGACGCCGCGAAACGCCGGAGCGCGACGAGCCGTTCCGGCCCGACCTCCTCCACGGCGTCCAGCAGGACGAACGGCAGGGGAACGTCTTCGGGCAGGGCGTCCGGCACGGGCGACGCGCCCGAGGGTACGCGTTCCCGATCCGGAACGGGCGGCGCAGTCGAAAAGGCGCTCTCCGGCTCAGACGGCACGGGCGACGCGTCCGGGAATGCGTTTTCTCCATTCGGGATGGGCGCGAAGGACGGCGCGGATTCCTTTCTCCGGTTCATCGCCACAACCGCACCGCCAGCGCGGCGTTCTGTCCGCCGAAGCCGAAATTTTCCAGCAGGCCCGCCGGGCCGGGAAAGGGGCGGGGTTCGCGGACGAAATCCACCCGTTCGGAACAGGGTTCGCACAGATTGCGGACGGGCGGGAGCATGCCGCCGCGCGCCGCCGCGATCAACAGGGCCAGCTCCATGCCTCCGCAGGCGGCGGAACCGTGCCCGATCCACGACTTCAGGGCGGTCACGGCGGGCCGCGCGTCCGCGAAAACCCGTTCCAGAAGCGCGGCCTCGCTCCGGTCGTTCAGCGGCGTGCCCGTGCCGTGCGCGGACACCCAGTCCACGTCGCCGGGCGCGCATCCGGCGTCGGTCAGAGCGTCGCGCACCGCCCGTTCCGCGTACCGGGCGGACTCGTCGGGCGCGGTCAGCGCGCCGCCGTCCAGCGAGGCCCCGAATCCCACTATCTCAGCAAAAATACACGCGTTCCGCTCTTGGGCCGACTCCAGCGGCTCCAGCACGAAGGCCGCTCCGCCCTCGCCGGGCACGAAGCCGTCCCGCGCCGCGTCGAAGGGCCGGGACGCCGCTTCGGGCACGGGGTTGCGGCTCAGGGCGTGCGCCTTGCCGTAGCCGAGAAGCCCGCCTTCGGACAGGCGCGAGTCCCCGGCGGCGACCAGCACCCGCGCCGACAGCCCGGAGCGCACCCGCCGGAAGCCCTCGCCGATCGCCTGCAACGCCGAGGCGCAGGCCGTGCCGAGCACCAGCCCTTCCCCGTGAATGCCGAGGAACCGGGCCAGCGCGGCGTTCGCCGTGTTGGGCAGCCAGCGCAGCAGCCACAGGGCGTCGAGGTCCGTGGGGTCCGCCGGGGGCAGGCCGCGTTCACGCCCGAAATCCAGCATGGGACCGGCCGCGCCGATGAGGCAGGTTTCCGGCGGCATCTCGGGATCGTATCCCGCCGAGGCCGCAGCCCGTAGCCCGGACAGCACCGCGAACAGCGCGCCCCGGTTCAGGTAGCGGCGGTGCCGCCACGCCCCGAGCCGCGCCGAGGCCGCGTCGCAGCCCGTGTCCGCCACGGGGCAGACGGGCCGCCCGCCGTCCGACGCGAACGCCGTCCGGCCCTCCGCGAACGATCGGGCGATGCCGTCGGCCTCCCAGCCGAGGCTCGTGCAGCAGCCCACGCCGGTGATGACGACGCGCTCCATGTCAGGCGGCGGGAAGCGCGGCGCGGATGTAGGCCGCGATGTCGTCGAGGCGCAGCAGCGGAGCCGCGTCCGGTTCGGCCAGCCCTTCGGCCAGCGTTCGGACCCGTTCCGGCGACAGATACGGGTATTCCCGGCGGATGACCGCTTCCGCGTCCCCGCCCTGCGCCACGTGGTAGCGCAGCGAACGCAGGAAGGCCACGTCGTCGTCCACCGGCACGCGGAACCGCTGCCCCAGCCGCGCCCCGATTTCCAGCAGGTCGATGGATTCGCAGGGCAAATCCTCCATCAGCCGGGTATCGCCGCGCAACGTCGCGGGATCGCATTCAAAGATGTCCGCGACGATGCCGCGTACCCCGTCCAGAATTTCCGAATGATCCATAGCATGCCTCAAATCTTCGTTTTCGTGGCGGAAAGCCCGCCGTCCTGCGTCACTTCCGTGGCGTTGACGGACGCCGCCTCCGCCGAAAGCAGGAACGCCAGCGCGCGCACGGCCTCGTCCATGCCGACGAGCCGCCCGGAGGGCATCCGCCGCTCCGCCGCCTCCCGCCTGCGCTCCAGAAAATCCCTGCCGCGCCCCGCGTCGATCCAGCTCAGGCGCAGCGAACACGCGGTCACGCCCCGGCCCGCCAGCTCCACCGCGAGGCTCCGGTACAACGCCTCGCCCGCCAGCTTGGCGGCGGCGTAATAGCCCTGCCCCGCCGCCGGACAGGCCGCCGCGCCCGAAGACGCGAATACGCACCGCCCGAACCGCCGGGCCAGCATGGACCGCCCCACCGCCCGGACCAGCCGCGCCCGCAGGCCGATGTCTCCGGCGGCCCACTCCGCGATGGCGTCAGGCGAGGCCCCGGCGATCAGGCTCTCGAAACGCGAGTGCATGAGATCCGCCAGATGCGCGGGCGGTTCCCCGAAGGCGTCCCGGCAGCGTTCCGGCAAGTCCTCCGGCTCCCCGAACGGCAGGCAGTCCAGTCCCGCCGCCCGGCACCGCTCCAGCCCCTCGGGCGAACGGCAGGCCGAAACCGTCCGCGCGCCCTCGTCTCGCAACGCACGGGCCAACGCCATGCCCAATTCGCTGCTTCCGCCGGTGACGAGCACCGGACCCCGATACGTCAGACGCATGCGGCCTCCGGTTCGACGAGGAGCGAGCCTTCCGCCATGCGCTCGTCCCCGCACAGCAGCACGCAACGGATCGCCGCCGCCTCGGGGCGCAGGGACAAGACGTACCCGTACTCCCCCGGCTCCACGAACCGGCGGAACCGGAACCGCCGCACCCCCGCCGCCCGCCAGCCGGGAAACCGCCGCGCCGCCTCGGCCCGCATGGCCTCGATGAGCAGCGTCCCCGGAACGCGGGGCGCGCCGGGAAAATGATCCGCGAACAGCGCGTGCCCGGCGTCGAAACGCCATGTCCCACGCACGACCGTTTCCTCCGCCGGGTCTTCCCCACGCCATCTCCCGCGCACGACCGTTTCCGCGCCATCCGCGCGGGCCGCCTTCCCGGCGTCCTGAAAATCCGTCATATCCTCACCTCGTCCGGGCCGGAACCGCGGCGGCTTCCTTTTCCATTGTACGCGGGACGCCGCGCAGGAAACATCGCGCCCGCCGGAGGGGCCGCCTTCCCTGCGGAAAAAAACGCGGCGTCGCCAACAGGCTCAAATCATGCACCAAAGCGCATCCGCCCGCACAGCATGCCTTGTGTATCCTCGCGGCACGGCAAAAGCAAGCCGCAAGGCCGTTCGCGCGCCGCCGCCACACGACGCGGAACATGCTCAAATATCATTCATAACAATAGGATAAAAGAAGTAACCGCGACAGGGCATGCGAAAGGCGCGCTCCCGGACGGCTGCGACAGTCCCGGCCTCCGCAGGAAAAACGGAAACGCCGCCGAACCAGCGCACGGCGGGGCATCATTCCACCCAAACGGGGCACCGCCCGCGAGGGGCGGCACGGCCTTGACGCGCCGCCGGGGCCAAGCGGGCTAGCCTTCCATCGACACCGAAATCAGGGCGGCGTCCTCAAGGCGCAGGGCCAGCGTCGTGCCCATCACCCGAAGGGAGAGCAGATCGCCGAGGGGCGACCGTCCCACCACCGCGACGTCCGCGCCGGGGAGCAAGCCCATGTCCCGGAGCCGCTGCGCCCGTTCGCCCTCCGCCGACACCGACACGACCATACCCCGTTCGCCGTCGCGCAACCGCTCAAGACCGCACAGCATCGCCTGACCTCCCTTCCGTGTCTTCCCGTTCCGATCCCTCCCGTTCCGGGGCCGCGCCGTCCGCCGCGCTTCCCGGCGAAACCACTCCCGCCTTGCCGCCGCGCTCCGGGCACGCCCCCGGCTCCCCGGTCGTTCCGGCCTTTCCGAAGACCTGATCGGTCCCGGACGCGGCCTTCGGCGGCGCCGGCTTCGCGGAGGCCTCCGCCGCTCCGGGCGTTTTATCGTCCGGCCCATCCGGCCCGCCCCGCCCGGCTTCCGCCTTTTCCGGCTCCGCTTCCGTACCCTCGGCAGGGGCGGCGGGGGCGGCGGGCTCAATGATGTCGCTCAACAGGCGCAAGACTCTGGGAATTTCCGTCCGCGCCCGCCGCCAGTACCACGCCAGCCCGTGCGGCAGGGCCAACGCCGCCACCGCCGCGGCGAGCAGCAGCACCGCCGCTGCCTCGACGAGCGCGGAAAACGCCCGCACCAGCAGGGCCAGACCGAGCAGCGACACGGCGACAAGAGACAATATCCTCGCACAATGCTTGTAAGAAACCCTCACCATCCACTCCTCGGGTAAGGAAAACGGCCCACAGCGGCCTTTCATCCGTCGTTCGCCGGGCGCGTCCGCTCCTCCCATGAGGGAGACGCACCCGTTCCGAGGGGCGTACTCTATTGATTTTGATAGTTACCGTCAAACGAATCGGGACGCGCCGCCGGAACGCCCGCTATTCCGCCACCTCCGAACACGTCACGGTCGAGGCCCGCAGGACTTCCGAACCGTCGCCGTACACGATCGGCGTCCCGGCGATCCTCACCCTGCGCCCGGTCTTCGCGGCCTCGTCCAGACAACGCCCCACGTCCCCGGAAAACAGGGCCCCCACGGCGACCGGCGCGCTCCCGTCCGAAGGGACGAGCTCGTACAGCGGCATGTTCATGGTCCCGAAGCGGCCGATCGTCCCTTCATACGCCGCCCGCCCCGTCCGCGCGGCCTCCGGGCCCTCCACCGCTCCGGCGCATCCCGCCCCGGCAAGCCAGACGCACGCCAGCACAACGCTCCATCCCTTCACGCCTTCCTCCCGTTACGGCAGCGTCCGCACCACGACCCTTTGCGTGGCGGCGCGGCCGAGGCTGTCCACGGCCCGGAGTTCGTACACGCCCCCGGAGGGCCGCCATACCAGCGGTTCGCCCGGCACGCTCCGGCCCAGAAAGTCGTCCTTCACGAACCAGAACACCGCTCCGGCGTCCGCGTCCACCCCGGCGTCCAGCGGGATGCCGCTCCGGGCCGGATCGGACAGCCGCCGCTGGTAGACCACGCCCTCCCGGGGCGTCAGGATGCGCGGGGGGCGTCCGGGCGGCGTCTCGCGCCCGCACTCCGGGCCGAAGGGCGGCGGGGGCGGCTTGACCACGCCCGCGCGCAAAAACAACGCCGCCAAATCCGAGGGCCAGAACTCCCACACCCGCTCCTCGGTGCGCCCCGGAACCGGGCGGCAGGCGCGCAGCCCCGTCTCCGCGTCCACCAGAATGGTGCGGAACACCCCGGACGAACGCGTGGGAGAACGCCCCGGAATGTACCACGTTTCCGTGGTGTCCGCGCACAGTGAGACGTCGAGGTCGCCGGTCGCCGTACACACCGTCTCGCGGGTGACGTTCAGGCCCTCCTGCTGCGCCGGAAGCATGTCCTCCAGCCCGCCGTTCGCCGCGAGCGCCTGCGCGATGTCCGAAAACAGCGGGGCCGCCACCTCGCCGCCCACCAGCAACGGGTTGGGCGCGTTGTCGAAATTCCCGGCCCAGACCACGAGCACGTATTGCCCGACCACGCCCGCCGTCCATGCGTCCCGGAAGCCGTTGGAGGTGCCGGTCTTGAGGCGCAGCGGAACCGGACCCCGCCGCGTCCGCACCGTCCGCGCGTCGTCCTCCAGCATCCGCAGGGCCACAATCGCCGCCTCGGGCGACAGCAACGCCTCCCCGGAGCCGCCCGGCCCGCCCGCGTACAGCCGCAGGGGCCGCCATACGCCCTTGTTCGCGAGCATGGCGTACAGCCCCGCCAGCTCGCGCATGGACACCTCCGCCCCGCCGAGGACCAGACTCAGCCCGTAGTGCTCCGGCCCGAACGGCATCCGCACTCCGGCGCGGCGCAAAAAGCCGTACAAATCCGGGCGCAATTGCGACGCGAGCCAGATGGCGGGCAGGTTGCGGCTGGCGCGCAGCGCCTCCTGTGCGGGCAGCGGGCCCCGGAACGTGCGGTCGAAATTCTCGGGATTGTAGCCGCCGAAGCTCCGGGGCGAATCCGGGAGCACCGTTTGCGGATGGATCAGCCCCTGTTCCAAGGCCAGCGCGTAAATGAACGGCTTGAGCGTCGATCCGGGCGAACGCCGCGCCCGCGTGCCGTCCACCTGCCCGGAAATGCCCGCGTCGTGAAAGTCCGCCGATCCCGCCAGCGCGCGGACCTCCATGCTCGGCCAATGCACGAGCAACGCCGCCGCGTTGTCCAGCCCGTACCGCCGCCCCCGCGCCGCGAAGCCCCGTATCGCCCGCTCCAGCGTCCGCTGCGCGCCGGGATCAAGGCAGGTCCGCACCGGCTCCCCGTCCCGCGACAGTTCCAGAAGCTCGCCCGTCAGGTGCGGCGCGCCGAACGGCAGCCCCGCCGGGCCGTACACCCGGAGAGGAGGAAGGAAGGACCGCGCGGGATTCGAGGAGGGAGGAATCCCTTCTGACGAAAGGAAGGAACCCGAAGCGGACGCCGCGTCCCCGGCTTCGACGATGGCCCGCATGCGGGCGCGGGCGGCCTCGAAATCCGGCCCGTTCAGCGGCGATCGCCTGACGGGGTTCTGCGGGACCACGGCGAGGGCGAGGCATTCCGATCGGGAAAGGCGTCCGGGGGCGGTATGGAAATAGACGCGGGAAGCCGCGCCGATGCCCTCGACGTTGCCGCCGTAGGGAGCGAGGTTGAAATACGCCTCAAGGATGTCGGCCTTGCCGTAGTGGTATTCGTACTGGAGGGCCCGGGCCATCTGTTCGAGCTTGCCCGCGATCGTGCCGGTGGACAGCCCGAGCCGCAGCCGCGCGACCTGCATGGTGATCGTAGAGCCGCCCATGCGCCGCGCCCCGCCCGCCATGTCCACGGCGGCGCGGAGCAGGGCCAGCGGGTTGACGCCGGGGTGCCGGTAAAAGTGCCGGTCCTCGTAGAGCAGCACGGCGCGGACCGCCTCGGGCGCAACCTCGCGCAGCCGCACGCGCACGCGGTACTTCTCGTCCGCCGACAGCCCGAGGCGCAGGAGGCCGCCCTCCCGGTCCAACACCACCGGCGAAAACGCCACCCCCTCCAGCAGCGGCGGCTTCGGCGCGGACGCCAGCCAGCACCACAGCGACAGCGGCGGCAGCAACAGCAAGATCAGGAGGAGCCAGAACACGTTGCGCATAAAGGAAAGATGCCTCCGGCGGCCAGAGGTGCGAGCCGCACTGGCGGGCTTACCGCCCCTCTGGACTCCCTGTCCGGGGGCGAGCCGCCCCCCGGGCCCCGGCGTAAACGGAGACGCCGCGTTTGGGTTCCTCCACCGGCGGGAGAAACGGCTTCGCCGTTTTGCCCGCTCTTGAAGGCGAACGAACCGGCCCACAACAGGGCGCAAACTCACGACCAGCCATAACCGAGGGGGTTTGGGGGGCATCATGCCCCCCAAACAGGGGGTCAAGGAGGGCGGTAGCCTCCCTTGCCGCCGAAGGCGCCCCCCTCTCTACTCGACCACGAACACGCCGGAAGCGGAATTCGCGCGCAGGCCGCGGGCGTACATGGCTTCGGCCTGCACGGGCGGGAGGGCGAACGTCCCCCGGCTGACGGCGCGGACCTTGTAGGTCAGCGTCCGGGGCGTCACGGACAGCGGCGTGTACGCGACCACCCGATCCTCGCGGCGATCCATGCCGACGTAGCCGCCCGCGTCCTCGCCGCCGAACGGCTCCGAAGAGAGCACCTGCTCGAACCCGCCCGGAAGCAGATCGACCACCACCGCATCCGCCACGGGACCGCCGTGCGAACGCGCGGTGATGGACACCGTGAGCACGTCGCCCCGCTTCGCCTTCGTCACCGGCAAACCTTCCGCATCAAGATACTCCCGCGTCACCTCAAGCCCCTCCGCCACGGCGGCGGACGGCGGCTTGCGGTCGAAGCCCTGCGAGGACACCTCCCAGTAGAGCGGCGGGGAGGACGGCGGCACGTCCAGCGCGTAGGCCGCGCACCCCGGCAGGGACAGGGTGAGCAGGCCGGGAAGCGATACGGGCGCGGCTGCGGAGGGGAGAAAGCCCGGCTGCATCGACACGCAGCGCAGGGAAACGCCCGAAAGCGACGGCGCGTCCGCCTTGCCCATATCCAGCAAGGCCCGGATGCCCAGCGCGGCGGACAGGCTCACATACCGCCCGCCGTTCACCTCGTCGAACAACGACCCCGCAAGGCCGTCGCGGGCCGCATCCATCAGATCCGGGAACTGCCGCGCCAGCACCGAGGCCCGCAGGGACCGGCACGCCAGCGCGTCAAGGCGATCAGGGGTGTCGGGGGAAACGTCCCCGGCACCGGAGAGCGCGATCAGCCGGCGGGACTTGTCGTGCATCCGCATGACCGCGCAGCACCCCGCCAGCAGCGTCGAGGTCACGTCCTTGCGCCAGCCCGGCATGCGATCCTCAAGCAGATCGATCTGCCGCTCCACCGCCTGCGCCGTGATCCGGCCCTCGCGGGTCAGCACCCACAGCCCGTAGGCCTGTATCCGCGCCTCCTCCAGGGTGGCGGGAACCGCGTCCAGACCGGCTTCCAGCGCGTCGAATACGTCGGACAACAGCCCGCCCGGCAGCGA
>CAUHBW010000079.1 GCA_959604115.1 uncultured Bilophila sp.
AGCGGCCTTCCTGATGAGCGGCTTTGACCCGGAAGTGGGGGTCGCGGAATTGTGCGGGAAAGAAATGATGGTGCTGGAGGCCGCCTGCGGAAAGGCCGCGAGGGCCGGTCCGAACGCTTCCCGGAGCCGGGCTCCGTCGGCGGGCGCGGCTCCGCCGGATTCGACGGCGACGGCCTGACCGGAGGCCGTCAGGGAAACCGGTTCGCCGCCGGAGGGGGTGACGACGGCCCGCCCCACCGTTCCGTCATCGTCGGGCAGCAGGGCGACGGTGGTTTTGGCGCATCCGGCAAGGCACAGGAACAGGACGGCGAGGAGAGGAAACAGGCGCGGCATGGCTACTCTACCTTGATGAGGAGTTTTGTGCCGCGGATGCCGACCGTACCCTGCGGCGTGGCGATGCGGACGGCTTCGGGATCCAGCTTGCCGAGCTTGCCCGAAGCGTAGACCATCGAGCCCTTTTGCATGTACAGCCTGAAGGAAAAGCTCTTTTCGGCGGGCCGGAAACGGTAGTCGCTGACGGTGAAGGCGCTGTCGGGGCCGAGGCTTATCCGCGTCCCGTCCCGAAACCCGATGCCGACGCTGCCCGTCTTGCCGGTCCGTACGGCGTCGGCGGCGAACAGGGGCGTTCCCTCCCCGACGTTTTCCAGCGGCGCGTTGTGCCGGATGACGGACACCGTTCCCGACACCGTTTTGATCACGGCGGCGTTTTCGACGGCGGGGCTGGCGAGGGCGGTGCAGGACAGGGCGCAGAAGGCGCACAAGAGAAAAAACGGTTGATTCATGATTGCTCCCCGTGGAACGCCGCAACGTTTCGTGTTGCGACACGATGGGACGGACGAAGCCCCAAGCTGTCCGGCGCATCGGGAAGACGCGGGGGACCATGTTTTTGGGCGTCGGAAGGGCGGAGCCTTTTCGGCGGGACCATGCCCGCCGCGCTGGATTTCCGCAGCGTCTTGCCGCATCGGAGAGGAAAATCATTCGCTCCGAACAACCCGTCGTCCCTTTCATTCTCCTTTTTCTACGCCGAATGTCAACAGCCGGGCGGAAGAAAGCCCCGCCGATCGAGCATTTCGGCGGGCGGCGTTCGCGCCGCTCGTCTCGCCCGGCTTTGCCGCGCCTCCGGACCTCTTGGCGCGACCCGTATTCGAAGTCGTTTCGGGCGGACCTTCCCTTCGGTTTGGGGAGCGCGCCCGGTCCGCCGTCCCCGGTCCCACGGGGAGCGGTTCTTCGCCGCCCGCCGAGCGCGGAAGGCGGGCCCGTTCAGGGCGTGTCCGGGGCGGCGGCCCAGGCGAACTCGGGGTTCTGCACGCAGAATTTGCCCCCGCTGATTTCGATGGTGCAGCCCGTGACGTAGCCCGCGAGCGGCGAGGTCAGCATGACCAGCACCGGGGCCAGATCCTCGGGCGTGCCCAGACGGCGCAGGGCGACGGGCCGGGTCATGGCCTCCCGGCGGCGTTCGATGCGCTCGCGGGTCAGATCCGTCTCGATCATGCCGGGCATGTAGGCGAACACGCGGATGCCGCGCGGCGCCAGCTCCGCCGCCAGCACGCGGGTCAGCGCCTCCACGCCCCACTTGGATACGGCGTAGGGGCCGTTCCCGGCCACGGGCATCCGGGCGGCGAAGGAGGAGGCGTTGACGATGACCCCGCCCCGCCGCATGCGTTCCGCCGCCAGACGGCTGCCGACGAAGACGGCGCGCAGGTTCACCCGCATCAGGGCGTCCCACTCTTCGAGGCGTGTCTCCATGAGCGGCTTGCGCACGCCCGTCGCCGCGTTGTTGTACCAGATGTCCAGCCCGCCGAACCGCCGCACGGTCTCGTCGGCGAAACGCTCCAGCGCGTCCGGTTGGGCCGCGTCCGCGACGCGGCAGAGAACCCGGTCGGCGCCGTACCCCGCCTCCTCGCAGTGCTCGCGGAAACGTTCCAGCTTGTCGGCGTTCCGTCCGCAGACGGAGACGCGGCCCCCTTCCTCCAGATGACGCAGCGCACAGGCCCGGCCGATGCCCGAGGCCCCGCCCGTGATGACCGCCACCTTGTCTCGCAATGCCAGTTCCATATTCGTCCTCCTTGGTGTCGTCGAAGGCTCCGCGCCCGTCGCGGGAATCGCGGGAACGCCGCCGGACGGGGCGGCCCGCAGCCGTTCGCGCCGAATGGGCGGCCTCGTGCGAGCGTTCGGCCCCTCCGCGTTTTCCGGGCCCCGAAGCGCGCCGGGGCGCGGCGGGTGTTCCGGCGGTTCCGGTGATGCGTCGGGCGTTTCGGGTGACGGCCGCCGCGTGCCGAGCATCGCCGCGGCATTGGGCGTGTCCCGCCGCGCGCCGGACGTTCCGATTGGCTGTGGGTGCCGGTCCTTCCCGGTTGCCAATGCCGTGCCCGTGGGCTATAGTGTCGAAAAGTTCCACGATAAGAAATAAAATTCCACAATACGGAACTTCTGGAGGCGTCGCCATGTCCGTTCTGAATGATTTGCTGGCTTCGGTCGTTTTGCCGCCTTTGCACGCCGTGACGCGCCGTTTCGAGGACGACGCCCTCCCGGACATCCCCGGGGCCGTCCGGGAGACGCTGGATCGGTCCGCGCCGGCGGACGGCCTGCCTCCCGGCGCGGAGGTCGCCGTGGCCGTGGGTTCGCGGGGCATCGCCAACCTGCCCGCCCTCGTCGGCGCGACGGTCGGCTGGTTCGCCGGGCGGGGGTGCCGTCCCTTCGTCGTGCCCGCGATGGGAAGCCACGGAGGGGCCACGGCGGAAGGGCAGATCCGGGTGCTGGCGCATCTGGGCGTGACCGAGGCGTCCGTGGGCTGTCCCGTCCGGGCGACGATGGAGGTCGAGCGGATCGGCGCGCTGGACAACGGACTGCCCGTCTTCATGGATGCCCATGCCGCCCGCGCCGACGGCGTGTTCGTCATCAACCGGGTCAAGGCGCACACGGCCTTCACCGGCCCGCACGAGAGCGGACTCGTCAAGATGCTGGTCATCGGCCTCGGCAAGCGGCGCGGCGCGGACGCCTGCCACAGCCTCGGCTTCGGACGGTTCGCGGAGCTCATGCCCGCGATGGCCCGGTTCATTCTGGATCGCAGGCCGTCGGTGCTCGGCGGGCTGGCCGTTGTGGAAAACGCCTCCGATCGGACCTGTCTGGTGGAGGCCGTCCCGCGCGGCCGTTTGCTGGACCGGGACCGGGAATTGCTCGCGTACGCCCGGCGGCGCATGGGCACGCTGCCCGTGGACGCGCTGGACGTCCTGCTCGTGGACCGCATGGGAAAAAACATTTCCGGCTCCGGGATGGACCCCAATGTGACCGGACGTTCGCCGAGCCCCTACAAGACCGGCGGGCTCAAGGCGACGCAGCTCGGCGTGCTGCGTCTGACCGAGGAGGCCGGAGGCAACGCCACCGGCCTCGGCAACGCCGACGTGACCACCCGTCGCCTGTTCGAGAGCGTGGACTTCGACGCCACCTATGCGAACGTCATGACCAGCACGGTGCTCAAGGCCGCTTCGGTGCCGGTGGTCATGCCCACCGACGAGGCCGCGATCCGCTGTCTCGTCAGAACCTGCAACGCGGGAAACCGTCCGGTACGCCTCGCCTTCATCCGGGACACGCTGACCCTCGACCGTTTCTGGGCCAGTCCCGCGCTGGCGGAAACGCTCGGGGAGCGGCCCGACTGCCGTGTGGAAAAAGAGGCCCGGCCCTTTCGGTTCGCGGAGGACGGTTCGCTGCTCGAACCCGGCTGGGAGTCCTGAGCACGCCGGAAAATCCCCCGCCGATGCGTCCCAACACGTTGTAACAACTGGTAAAGCACTCTCATCATGCGGTTATGGACTTTTCGATGTCCATAGTCTACAACCGACTCACGTTTCGTATGTCTCCGCCGGGCGTCCGGCGTCCCGACAGCCGCGTCCGCATCGTTTTCCGCATGAGGTCACTCCCGCATGATTGACAAGAACGTTGGCCACGTACAGGTCCTCACCAAGGCTTTTACGATCCTGAACATCATCGGCGAAAGCCGGGAGCCGCTTTCCCTCACGCAGATCGTGCATCTTTCGGGCATGTCCAAGACCACGGTGCACCGGTTGCTGAAGAGCCTTGTGGCCCACCGGTACGTGGCGATGGACCGGCATTCCGAATACACGCTCGGGTCCCAGATGGTATGCCTCGGCGCCAAGGCTCTGCACACCAGCGTGGCGACCACCGGCTACGACGTCGCCAGAGCCCTGTACGACGCCACCAAGCTCACGGTATGCATCTGCGCCCTGAACGGCTTTGAAATCGTCTACCTCCAGAAGATCGCCCCCCGGATCACCATCAAGCAGGACGTGGGCAGCACCCGTCCCGCCTACTGCACCGCCCTCGGCAAGTGCCAGCTCGCCTACCTGCCGGAGGAGGAACTGGACAGGCTCATCGAAGCCAACGGCCTGCCCCGCATGACCCCGAACACCATCTGCGACGTCGAGGCGTTCAAGGCGTCCCTGCGGGAAGCCCGCCGGTTGGGCTACGCCGTCAACAGGCAGGAAGCCAATCCGCAGGTGGACGGCATCGCCGCGCCCATCTTTGATTTTTCGGGAAAGTGCATCGCCGCCATCAGCATTTCCATCATCGTGCCGCTCCACGACGGCGACATCCTCGAATACGCGGGGCAGGTGGTGGAGGCGGCGGCCCTCATTTCGAGCCGGATGGGGCATTCCGTAGCCGATCCCCAGTGGACCTGAGAACCGCCGCCGGGAGGAAAGGCGGCAATCCGGCGCGGCGGACTTGGCGCGGGGAGACGGCCCGTCTCGTTCCCGTGTTTCCCACGGGAAAGCCGCCCGGCCCGCGCCGGAGACGGCAATCCGAAAAAGCTCGCTGTGTTGGCGACTCCGCCATCGGCTGAAGAGACGGAAGCCGGACCTCCCCACGCGCTCGGGAAGCGATGCCGTTTTTCGTCCTTTTTCCGGCCGGAGAATATGGCGTGCGCCTGAAACGGGGGCCTGTCGTTCCGCCCGGTGCGGCGAAAGCCTCGGCGTCCGGACCCGTTTCACGTTTCGTCTTTTCGCTGCGTGGGCGAAGGCTCTTGCCGCCCCGCAACGGGGTTTCCGTTCCCTGAGGCGGTGAAGCGGAGGCGGACGGCGGTCCGCCTCCGTTTTTTCGTTCAGACGCGCAGGGCCCGTTCGATGTCCTTGAGGTGCTTGCTCAGTACGTTGACGTCCGAGGAAACCGCCACGAACGTGTAGCCCATCTCCTTGAAGCGGGGAATCAGATCGGCGTTCGGCAGGAGGATGCCGCAGGCCTTGCCCTCGGCCCGGGCGCTGTCCGCGACGATCCGGAGAACCTCCATGAAGGCCGGGTCCGCAAAGCGTTTGGGCATGCTGAGGCTCGTGCTCAGGTCCATCGGGCCGACGAAGAGCACGTCCACGCCGTCCACGGCGGCGATGGCGCGGCTGTTGTCCACGGCGAGGCGGGTTTCCATCTGGGCGACGGTGAGCAGACGCCGGTTCGCCTCCGCGAAATACTGCGGGAACTCGAAGCCGAAGGCCGAGGCCCGCGTCGCCCCGGCCACGCCGCGCACGCCCTCGGGGGCGTAGCGCATGAACGAAACGGCCTCTCTGGCCTGTTCCACGGTTTCCACGTAGGGCACCATGATCCCGGCGGCCCCGATATCCAGACTCCACTTGACGGCGACCCGGTCCAGCCACGGGACGCGCACTATCGGAGCCGTGGCGAAACGGCTGACGGCCTGCATTTGGCTCATGATCCCGGCGGTGGTGCTCGGGGCGTGCTCGGCGTCGAGCAGCACCCAGTCGAAGCCGCACAGGGCCGTGATCTCCGCAGCGGCGGGAGAGCCGAGGCTGCACCATGTTCCGGCCACGAATTCGCCCTTCAACACGCGTTCTCGAATGTCAAACATCGTTTTGCTCCTTGGTTTTGGGTCGGCGATCCCCGGGGAGGGCGCGCACCGGGGGAGGGTGGCGCGCGAGGGAGGACGCGTCCCCGGGGACCTGCCGGTCTGTTGGAATGGATTGTACGTGCGGATCGTGCGGCGGCGCGTTATGCGAGCCCGATCTCGCGCCGGTTCATGACGACGCGGGGCTGGAGCCTGCCGTCGAGGCAGTCTATGACGTTCTGCACCGCCTGCGTCGCCATGCGGACGGCGCATTCTTCGGTAAGCGCGGCGTTGTGGGGGCTGAACAGAACCTTCTCCTGCCGGAACAGGCGGTCCGTGACCACGGGCGGTTCCTTGGCGAAGACGTCCAGCCCGGCCCCTCCGAGCCGTCCGCTCTCCAGCGCGTCGCACAGCACTTCTTCATCGACGATGCCGCCCCGTGCGCAGTTGATCACGAAGGCCCCGCGCTTGAGCCGCGCCAGTTCCGGCGCGCCCACCATGCGGGCGGTTTCCGGCGTGGAGGGGAGGTGGAGGCACAGGAAATCCGTCTCCGGCAGCCGTTCCCGGAAGTCGGGCACCATGTCCACGCCCGGTACGGGGCTTTCCGCAACATAGGGATCGAAGGCCAGCACGCGCATGTCGAACGCCCGGCACAGGGCCGCGACCCGCTGCCCGATGCGCCCGAAGCCCAGCACCAGCGCGGTCTTGCCCGCGACGTCCGAGGCCGTGCGCCGGTCGCGCCAGCCGAACGCGCCTTCGCGCGTGGCCCGGTCCCCGGCGCGGGCGTCCTTGGCCAGCGCCAGCAGCATCATGAGCGTGTGCTCCGCGACGGACCCCACGTTGGAATCGATGGCGATCGCCATGGGAATCTTCCGCGAGGACAGATGGGCCACGTCCACGTTGTCGGTGCCGACCCCGTGGCGGGATACGATTTTCAGGTTCGGGGCGAGGGCCAGCGTTTCCTTGGGCAGGGGCGAGGTGCGGACGATGATCGCGTCCGCTCCGGCGACGCTCCGGGCGATGTTCTCGGGCGACGGAGCGGCCAGCACCTCGAAGGCGAGCAGGTCCGGGCGGGACGCCAGCAGGTCGAGCCCCTTTTGGTGAAACGTACCGACGCATACCACTTTGTACATGACAAGACTCCCTGTTGAGAGGTGCGTTATCCCCGTCTGAGGAGCGCGCCCTTGCGCAGCGCGATGATCAGGGACAGGGCGGTGAGACAGAAGAAGACGACGGCGATGGGGCTGGAGAGGAATCCCGAGAGGGTTCCGCCGGTCTGGATGCAGGCCAGCCGGAGCTGGCGCTCGAACATGGGGCCGAGGATGAGGCCGATGATCAGCGGCATGAGCGGGTAGCCGAACTTCTTCAGCACGTAGCCGAGCACGCCGAAGGCCAGCGCGACCCAGACCGCCATCATGGAATATTCCATGTTGTAGCAGCCGATGAGGCTCATCACCATGACCAGCGGCAGGATGTACTTCTTCTGCAGGCGCAGGGCGACGGGGAACACGTAGGTGCCCACGAACTGCATGAACAGGTACATGACCACGCAGGAGAGGATGAACGCCGCGAACACGCCGTAGATCATGTCCATATGGCGGCTGAACAGCACGGGGCCGGGATCGAGCCCGTGGATTTGCAGGCCGCCGAGCAGGGCGGCGGTCACGGTGTCGCCGGGAATGCCGAGGGCGAGGAAGGGGATCAGCGCGCCGCCGATGGTGGCGTTGTTCGCCGTCTCCGAGGCGATGATGCCCTGAAGGTTGCCCTTGCCGTAGCTGTCGGGGTCCTTGGCGGACTTCTTGGCCTGATCGTAGGCCACGACGCTCGCCAGCGTGCCGCCGATGCCGGGCAGGATGCCGATGGCCGTCCCGATCAGCCCCGAGCGGATGAAGTTGGGGATGGAGGCCTTCAGTTCCGCCCGCGACAGGAAGCGGTCCGTCAGCCTGCTGGCCGCGATGATGAACCGTTCGGACAGGGCGTCCATTTCGGTGAACGCCTGTCCGACCACGAACAGCCCGATCATGGCGGGCATCTGGGCGATGCCGTTGGTCAGGGCCGAAAAGCCGAGCGTGTTGCGCTCCATGCTGCTGATGGGGTCCACGCCCACCGTGGAGAAGGCCATGCCGAGCGCGGTCATGCACACGCCCTTGGCGAGCGAGTTGCCGGACAGGCTGATCACGGCGGTGAAGCCGAACAGCAGCACGGCGGTGTTCTCGACGGGGCCGAATTCCAGTGCGAAGCGCGCCACCTGCGGGGCCAGCGCGATCAGGAACAGCCAGCCGATGAAGCTCCCCGCGAGGTTGGCGGTGACGCCCGCGCCGAGGGCCTTTCCGGCCCGCCCCTGCTTGGCGAGGGCGAAGCCGTCCAGCACGGTGACGAGGGAGGAGGGCGTCCCCGGCATGCCGAGGAGCACCGCCGCGACCACGCCGCCGGAGATGCCGCCGATGTAGACGCCGACGAGCATGCTGATGCCCTGCGTGGGGGCCAGCCCGTAGCTGAGCGGGATCAGCAGGATGACCGCGAGGGTCGCCGTGAGGCCGGGAATGGCCCCGAAAATGATGCCGAAAACGGTCCCCGCCGCGATGAGGGCGAAGGAAACCGGGTCCAGTATCCCCATGAACGCGTTCAGAATGTCAGGCATGGTTTCCCTCCGGCGTTGCGGAATGGTGCGGTCAGAACAGCCAGGCGGCGGGCAGGTAAATCTTGAACGCGGAAAACGCGCCGTACAGGATGCCGACCGAAAGCGCGGCGAAGGCCAGCTTGGTCCTGACGTTCCGTTCCGCCGGGGGTTCGATGATCAGGGAGTAGCCGAACAGAAAGAGGAAGGTGGAGACGTAGAAGCCCGCATAGGCGAACCCGAGGGCGTAGGCGGCGGTCAGCAGCAGGCCGACGAGCATCGTGTACGGGACGATCCGGCCGGGCTTGCGCTTCCGGACCGCCTCCACGGCCTGATGCAGCGCGGAGACGATCAGCACGGCCCCGACGATCTGGGAGTACAGGGCGGAGTCGAGGTATTCCACCACCATGAAATTGATGGCGTTCGGCACGGTCGTATCGACGCACAGGCATCCGAAGGCGATCAGCAGCAGGGAAAAGCCGAGTTCGGCGGCGAGGCCGAGGCGGATGCCCGGAGGATCGGGGTGTTCGTTGTTCATGGACGCAACTCCGTGGTGTTCCCGAGCGTTCGGGAAGCCGTCCGGGACGGGAGCCGCCCCGGACGGGCTGCGGTCAGTTCGTCTTGGGCTTGAGGATGTCGGTCACGAGCCGGGTGTCGCTTTCATAGATGCGCGCCCACTCGTCGGGCGTCGAGAAGCGGGCGGGCGAACCGCGTTCGTCCATGAACGCCTTGAAGCCCTCGTCCTCGGCGACGGTCTTGAGGATGGCGGTCCACGTGTCCTTCACGGCCTGCGGCGTGCCCTTGGGGGCGAAGAGGCCCATGCGGATATGGAGGGAGTCGGGAAGGCCCATGTCCTTGAGGGTGGTGACGCCCTTGAAGGCGGGCAGATCCTGATGGCTCAACACCACCAGCGCGCGCACGTCCCCGCCGAGGCAGGCCCGCATGGAGTCGGCGGCGGTCGCACAGCGGATGTCCACCTTGCGGCCGAGAAGCGCCTTCAGGGTTTCGGAGCCGCCGCTCAGGGGCAGATAGCGGAAGGCGTTGACCGGGATTCCGGTCAGGTTCAGGAAGTGCAGCACGGCGATGTGGGCGGTCCCGCCGGTTCCGGGAAGGGCCATCGTATACTTGCCGGGATGCGCCTTCACGTCGTCGATCATCTCCCGCACGGTCTTCCACTTGGAATCCTTGAGCAGATCGATGGCGATGGGCCCCGCGCACAGCCCGCCGAGCATGTCGAAGTCCGTGTAGCCGATGGGCAGCTGGCCGGACACCTTGGTGGCGACGAAGGCCGTATGGTGCATGAGCAGAGTGTACCCGTCCGGTTCGGCGTCGAGAACGGTCTGCAGCGCGTTGCGGGTGTTGGCCCCGGTGATGGAGACCGCGAGAACCTCCTTGGGCAGGAGGCCCTTCTGGGCGATGACCTCGGCCATTTTGCGGGTCACGACGTCGTTGAAGCCGCCGGAGGGGTAGGGCTGGACGATGCGGATTTCCTTGGCCGGGTAGTCGGCGGCCCGCGCCGGAGCGGCGCAGGCCAGCAGGGCGGCCAGAGTTCCCAGTACGACAAACAGTCCGCAGGCTCTTGGTACGTTCATCATGCTCTCCTCGCTGGTTAAAATGACCACGGTTGACGGACAGCCATATGACATGCCTGTTTCGGAATTTTGTTCCAAAAAAGGCGGGTACGCACTGAAAGCTCCTTCCCCGGACGCCGTCCGTCGTCTGGGCGGACGGGAGAGGCGGGGAGAGATGCCGATATCCGGTAGCTCTGTCGATATGTTCCATTCTATGGAACAAGATACCAAAACTGTGATCACAACGTATCTTCCCGCCATGCCGGTGTCAAGCGGCCATGCCGTTTTTTCCGGAGAAAAAAAGCCTGCGGAGAAAAGGGATGTTATGGCGCAGGAATACGAATGATTGGGCCCGTGGCGCGGAGAACGGAGGCCGAAACCCGGGAAGCGGGCGGAGCGGCAAAGCGGCGTCCGTGCGCGCCGTTTGGAGCGAACGGCAGCGAATCCCGCGCCCCGGTTCGGCGGCGGTGCGCGCGGACCCGAGAGGTTTTCCGCTGCGGGCGGGGGCCGCCTTCGTTGTTGCGCGGTTCGGGCAAGGAGGCTAACGTGGGCGGGCGCGGCGTCGGGAAACGGGCCGCACGGGGGAGAGCTATGGAACAGCGCACCGGCGCGGCGTGGAGCGACGCCGATCTGCATCAGGAACTGGGACGCCTTTTCGGCTACGCGGCCTTCCGGCCCCATCAGCAGGACATCGTCCGCAGCGTGCTGGACGGGCGGGACTCGCTGTCCATCATGCCCACGGGCGGGGGCAAGAGCCTGTGCTTCCAGTTGCCCGCCTCGCTGATGCGCGGGACGTGCGTGGTGGTCAGCCCGCTCATCTCGCTCATGAAGGATCAGGTGGACGCCGCCTGCGCCAACGGCCTGCGGGCCGCCGCGTTCAACAGCTCCCTGAACGCCGCCGAGCGGTCCGCCGTGTCCGCCTCGCTGCGGACCGGCGAGCTGGATTTGCTGTACGTCTCTCCGGAACGCTTCGGCGTGCCCGGCTTCTGGGAAACTCTCGCCGCGTGCCCCGTCTCGTTTTTCGCCATCGACGAAGCCCACTGCATCTCCCAGTGGGGACACGACTTTCGCCCGGACTATCTGGCCCTGTCCGGCCTTGTGGAACGGTTCCCGCACTGTCCGGTGGCGGCGTTCACGGCGACCGCCACCCCCGCCGTGGAACAGGACATCCTCTCCCGGCTCGGCCTGCGCGATCCGCGGCTGATCCGGGCCTCCTTCGATCGGCCCAACCTGTTTTACCACGTGCTGCCCAAGGAGGATCTCAACGCCCAGCTGCTGGCCTTTCTCGACCGGCACGCCGGGGAGTCGGGGATCATCTACCGGTCCACGCGCAAGAAGGTCGAGGAAACCGCCGCGTTTCTTCAGAAAAAGGGCCTCCATGCCGGAGCCTACCACGCGGGCCTGCCCGACGCGGAGCGGGCGCGGGCGCAGGAGGCGTTCAGGCGGGACGAGTGCCCGCTCATGGTCGCCACGGTGGCCTTCGGCATGGGCATCGACAAGCCGGACGTGCGCTTCGTGGTCCATCTCGACCTGCCCAAGAATCTGGAGAGCTACTATCAGGAAACCGGGCGCGCCGGACGCGACGGCGATCCCGCGCACTGCCTGCTGCTGTACAGTCCGGCGGACATGTCGCAGCTGCTGTATTTCGCCCGGCAGATCGAGGACGAGGAGCAGCGTTCGATCGCGGAAAAGCAGGC